>JANORJ010000254.1:0-4911 GCA_031415255.1 Chitinophagaceae bacterium
CATATAATTATTGATACCACTTCTTGCTTATTGTGAAAGATGATAAGCAATTTTCAAATAGATATAATAAGGCAATGTTGGCTGCACCCAGCTTTCATCTATGATTTGAATTAGTTCTTTTGTAATATCTATTGCCCACCTATCATCCCATCTGTCATTGAACCATTTACTTAATTTGATAGCTGCATCTTGTTCAACGACATCAACATTCAATTCACCTTGTTTCATGAGACCAGACAATGTAAGGTTGCTGCTTCCGACATATCCTTTTAGCGGCTCTTCCTGATGGCGATGAAGTAGATAAAGCTTTGCATGTAAGGAGTGACTAAGAAATAGTTTTACTACCACCTTTCCCTCTATTAATTGTTGCTTAAGTTTCTGTAAACATTTTTCGTCTTCTTCGGTAGGAATTCCGAGGGTTAGCTGCTGTTTAAATGTTCTGGCAGCTTCCTTCTTTAATGCATTGGCTCTTGGATTATCCATGAGGCCATTGTCAATATGGTAGATTACTTCCTTTATTACTTCGTCAGTTGGCCGCTGCATCCCAACCATTAACCTGCAACAATCTTCTCCACCTTTAAAATTGTCAATTCTATCCTGCAATAGTTTCCAGCCTTTCAGATAAAAATACCCCACACAGAAATCTGCTTTATGAGAGCTTTCCAGAGTCTTCAGAAGACCTTCATTGAGATGATTTTCAATATTGTCGAATATCTTAGGCATCAGGGGTTTTATTAAAAAATTCTATTGCACAAAATAAGGAAAGCAAAATAGAATTGTCGTTGATAATTGCAAATAGAAAGGCCAATCCTTAAATCAGGTTGGCCTTAAATCAAATATAGTAAGATTAGAATTATAAATGCTGAATAGCGAACCGAACCTTGAATAGAGTCCCTCCTTACCTCAGCGTAAACTTGCAACATCAGCCCAATAGGAGTACTACCTTTAGTTTATTTAATTTTTTCATTTCCTCATCGGCTGCTTTTTCCAATACGTCAAACTTCGCCACACCCATTCAAAGGGACCGAAGCGGAAGTACTTTAACCAGATGGAGTCTTTCAACTGTATTGTCTGTGCTCATCTCCCGCCTTTGGACGGGACAAGTTGTGGGCAACCTGTATTTTTTTCTTTTTCTGTTTCCACCCTATCTTCGCTGTTCTTTCAAACAAACGAATATGAAATTCTTTTAAGGTTCAACCCCTCCCGATAGCCATCGGGACAGAACCTGAAATTTACAGACCATTTATAAAATAGCGACACCACGTTGCTTTTAGTCATTACATTTTATTTATTTTCAACTTCTTCGTCATTCTTAAGATGACGGATACAATACTGTTAATAATGTCGCAACTAATATATAATAATAAACGAACTCATTTTTGGGCTTTACTCAAACAATCGCTGAAAGGCGGAGAGCATGACTACACACAAGGCAGCATTCGGAGTGCTATTGTACTACTCGCCATTCCTATGATATTAGAACTAAGTCTTGAATCGGTGTTTGCCGTAGTGGATATGTATTTTGTTAGTCATTTACCGGCACCACATAATAAAGTGGCGATGGCCACCGTGGGTTTGACAGAATCCGTTATTGCATTAGTTTATACACTTGCCATTGGACTAAGTACTGCCGCCACCGCCGTAATAGCCCGGCGCATTGGAGAAAAAAATCCTGAAGCCGCTTCTCATGCAGGTGCACAGGCAATATTGCTTGGAGTAATTTCGGCAATCATACTCAGCATTGTGGGAATCATCTTTGCTCCTGACATTCTACGATTGATGGGTGCACAACCAGAGGTAATAAAAGAAGGAGCCGTGTTTACCCGCATCATGCTGGGCGGTAGTGTTATTATTATTTTACTGTTTCTTATCAATGGAGTTTTTCGTGGCGCCGGTGATGCGGCTATTGCCCTGCGCAGTTTATGGATAGCCAGTATCATTAATATTTTTCTTTGCCCCATGCTCATCATGGGCTATGGCCCATTTCCTGAACTTGGTTTAAAGGGTGCCGCCATTGCTACTACTATTGGCCGTGGTGTGGGTGTGCTGTACCAATGCTATTATTTATTTGGCAGTAAAGGAATTATTAAAATAAAGTGGCCACATTTTAACTGGAACAAAACGATTATAAAAAACCTGTTTGAAGTGGCATGGCCTGCTTCGTTTCAATTTTTTATACAAAGTGGTAGTTGGATAGTGCTAGCATGGATAGTATCTGATACAGGTGGCACCGATGCATCGGCAGGTTATCAGGTAGCGTTTCGAAATGTGGTGTTCTTTATTTTACCTGCCTGGGGATTGAGTAATGCAGCGGCTACATTAGTTGGTCAAAACCTTGGTGCCAAACAACCAGACCGTGCAGAGCAAAGTGTAATACTCACCACAAAATACAACGCCATCTTTATGGCCGGGGTAATGTTATTGTTCTTATTATTTGCATCACCTATCATCAGCATATTTACCACCGAACCGGAAGTACATAAGTTTGGAGTGCAGTCACTACAAATCATTGGTGCTGGTTATATTTTTTATGGAATTGGGATGGTGATGATACAAGCACTAAATGGTGCCGGAGATACAAAGACTCCCACCTGGATTAATATTGTTGGTTTCTGGTTGTTTCAAATTCCGTTTGCATTTGTGCTAGCCAAAGTATTTAAGATGGGCCCAACGGGAGCATTCATTGCCATACCGGTAGCGGAAATGGTGATTGCCATGGCGGCCTGGTATTATTTTAAGAAAGGAAAATGGAAGGAAGTGAAAGTTTAGTGGTTAGAGTTTGGGGTTTAGAGTTGTGCAGTGTAAGTAGATTTTTTTTGGCGCAACATCTTGCCTTTTTTACATTCATGGCGAAAACATTTTAACTTAGTAGTCTATCTTTTTATTATGAACCAAAACGTTCTAGACCAGAACCGGGTACGGCAAATTTTCTTCATTATCCTGATATTATTACTGGGTTTATTGCTATTCCGTGAATTGGCCTCCTTTTTACCAGCACTGCTTGGCGCCATCACCTTATATATATTATTACACAACTGGATGTTTTACCTAACGGAAAAGAAAAAGTGGAGGAAGGGGTGGACTACTTTATTGCTGATGTTATTTTCTTTTATCGTTATTCTTCTACCGGTGGGGCTGTTGGTAAATATGCTGTCTTCCAAAGTAAGCTATGCCATTCAACATTCGGCAGAACTGACAGAAGCATTAAAAAAAGTGGTGGCCGGTCTGGAACAACGCTTTGATGTAGTAATAGCCAGCGATGAGAATATTAATAAATTAGGAGCCGGCATTACACAAAGTCTGCCTAAAATACTGGGAGCTACTTTTAATACACTCACCACTATTTTCTTTATGTACTTCATTCTTTATTTTATGCTGGCCAATGGGCGGAAGATGGAGAATACTTTGTTTGAATACATTCCGCTGAGAGATGAAAATGTAGGTAAGCTGGGTAAGGAGGTGCACATGATGGTAAAGTCGAATGCTATTGGCATTCCGCTTATTGCTTTTGCACAAGGTCTAGTGGCATTGGTTGGTTATTTAATTATTGGTATTAAAGAGCCGTTCTTCTGGTTTGGTGTTACCTGTATTGCGGCCATGCTACCAGTGGTGGGTGCAGCGTTAGCTTATGTACCGATTGCTATTATTTTATTTGCCAACGGCGATAATGGAAAAGGTATTGCCATGCTCATCTTTGGCTTTGGTATTATCGGCACGGTTGATAATGTATTACGTTTTTCACTTTTGAAAAAATTAGGTAATGTACATCCGCTTACTACTGTGTTTGGTGTAATTATCGGATTAAGCCTGTTTGGTTTTATTGGATTGATATTCGGGCCGCTGCTTATTTCATTGTTTATGCTGCTGCTAAAAATTTATTCCAGTGAGTTTATAACAAAGCAGCGGGATATAAATAAGATAATGGAGAATTAAGTGCAGCTTTTTGTTTAGCCACTAATTACTCGAATAGCACAAATAATACTTCGTCAAGCTCAGTACAATTAAATACAAATCAAGGAAGCTGCTGGCGCAGCTTTTTTGTTTGGCCACAGATTAGGGCTGCTTACGCAGCCACTGTGTTTGCCACAGCCTGCTTTATTTATGTATTCATCTGTGTTAATCCGTGTTAATCTGTGGCCAACCCGGTATTCTTCATTGCCGAAGGCAGTTGCTATTTGTATTCAATTATTTTTTTCGTGTTATTCGTGGCTAACTTTTGTATTCACCTGTCAAACGATAGTTACTCGTAGATTCCCCCGTATGATTTTATCAAGGGCTTAGTAATTCTTCGCAAATCACTAAGAAACAAACATTTATTACTTGCATATTTAACAATCAGATAATATTTTAGCATTGCCTTACGTTTATATATCCTACCGAAGGTGTAATATCTTATAAGAAGATTGCTTCGGAGAAAACCCGTACCCTAAGTGAGAAAACTAATTATTCCATTATCCGTGGGATTAATGTGTACTTCGTTTACCATTAACCCAACTGTACAAACAGTTAACAGCATTACTGATGCTGTGGCGGTTTCTCCCAATGCTAATACGGATTCTACTTTTACTGCTGATGCGGCTACTGTACTATATACTGATACAGAGCTGGCGCAATACGGTTTGTCGAAAGAAGCGTTTGATTATGCCTGGAAAGGTTATCAACGACTGCTGGAGAAGAAGATGATTCGCCTGACTACTTATTTAACTGTCTGTGATTTCAGTCAATCGTCCCGGCAAAAACGTTTATATATTATTGATGTGGTGAATAATAAACTGGTCACCAACACTTATGTGGCGCATGGGAAAAACTCTGGTGCAGAGTACGCCACTTCGTTTTCCAATACACCTGAATCATTGCAAAGCAGTTTGGGGTTTTATATCACTTCCAACACTTATACCGGTGAACATGGTT
>JANORJ010000255.1:0-6303 GCA_031415255.1 Chitinophagaceae bacterium
GAAAGAAAATAACGGTATTTATTTTTTCCGCCGCTGACAGAAAGATTATGGCTGTTGAAAATTGCAGGCCTTGTAATTTCATCATACCAGGAAGCTGTTCCGGTAACATCACCCCCTGTTACGGCAGGAGCTCCGGCCGCTTCGTTGGAATAAGCTGCATATAATCCGGGACCGGCCATTTGTACTTTGTGTGTCAGCAATTTTACACCTGCCTGTGCATTATAATTGATAGAAAATTTAGATTTACTTCCAGCCTTGGTTGTTATTAATACTACACCATTGGCTGCTCTTGCACCATAGATAGCTGTGGAAGAAGCATCTTTTAAAATGTCGATGGAGAGAATATCTGCAGAATTGATATTTCTTATATCGGTTGTTATAATACCATCTACTACATAGAGCGGATCGGCTCCGCCTAAAACAGAGCCTACTCCTCTTATTCTTACATTAGGGGCACTGCCCGGGGCTCCGCTATTAATTATCTGTACACCAGAAACTCTTCCCTGGATGGCCTGTGTGGCGGTTAAGGCAGGTAAATTAATTATATCTGCACCTTTAATTGAAGCCGAAGAACCAGTGAGATCTTTTTTGCGGGAAGCGCCATAGCCTATTACTACTACCTGTTCCATTTGTTGTTGCGACTGCACCATTTTTATATTGATAGTAGCCTGATTATTTACCACAACTTCTTGTGGGGTAAACCCGATAAACGAAATCAGCAGCGTTGCATTTTCTGGAACAGTAAGGGTAAAGTTTCCATTGTTGTCGGTGGTTGTGCCCCGACTGGTTCCTTTAACTGATATGGAAACACCTTGCAATGGTTCGCCGTTCTCATTGGTTATTCTGCCGGCAATTTTTATATCCTGTTCATCTTTATCAGCAGAACGAATGGCTATAAGATTATTCTCCAATTTGCGGTAGGAAAGGCTGGTACCGTTAAAAATTCTTTCCATCACTTCATCAATACCTGCATTCGTAGTGTTAATAGTGATCTTCTGATTAAGGTCTTTGAGTTTGCTGTTATATAAAAAACGATAATTGCTTTGCTTTTCAATGGCATTCAGCGCCTTGCTTATTTCTGTATCCTTAAGATCCAGCGATAAGGCCTGACCGTTTATACGGGCCGCAGCATGAAAAAAACAAAATACAGTTAGTATAATGGTCAGTTTCATAATTAACAACAGCTTTTTTGAGATCATCCAAACCGGAAAGTATTTTTTCATACTTTTAAACTTAATGGTTATTAATTCATGGCCCGTTTTGCTCCTTAATTCAACCCGGCACCTGGTGTAACCTGCCACGGGGAATGCTTTGCATTTCCCGTTTTTTATAAAAAAGAATCAGGACGAATTCTGCTGATTAAGCATACTATTTAAATTTTCAGTTAGTATTAATATATAATGACCTTGTTATTCTCTATTCTGTATTTGAAACCGAATGAAAAAACCAATGCCTCTAGTGCCTCCCGCAATGATTCTGTAGTAAAAGTTCCGTACATCAACAGGTTCTCTTTATTCTTATTCTCAAAATCAAAACTTACATCATACCAGCGTTCCATTTTTTTAGCAACATCAGCAAACAATTCATTTTTAAAAGACAATTTGTTATGCGTCCACGAAGTTTCTACAGCAATGGTGTCATTGTTCTGATAATTAAGTTGCTTAATGGCAAAAAGAGGTATTTTCTCCCTTGTTTCATTCTGTTGCAAATTTTTGTTCCTGCTTATTTCAGGTTCGTTGTAAACGACCAGCTTTTCATTTGGTTTTAGAATAATCTTGCCTTCACGGTTTTTAACGAACACTTCTACGCTTCCTCTTATCAGGCTTGTTTCTGTTGTTTTATCGGAAGGGTAGCTTTTTACATTAAATTGTGTGCCAAGTACTTTTATATCAATAACCGAAGTATGAATTATAAAGGGCTTTTCAGGGTTTTTTGTAATGTCGAAAAAAGCCTCCCCAGTAAGAGTTATTTCTCTTTTTGCTATCCCGAAATCCTTGTTATAGGAAATTTTACTGCCGGCATTCAACCACACTACAGATCCGTCAGCAAGTATTACCTGTGATTTTGAACCTGAACGGGTTGAAATTTCATTTAATTGAACCCCAGGCTGCGCCTGACTACTTTTAGTAGTGTTCAATTTATAATAAGTAAAAAAACTGCCGGCAACTAGTATCAGTACGGCAGCTGCAGACCAATACCATTTTTTTATTCTCTTTTTAAAAGTAATTACAGGCATTGCGGTTGATGCATCTCCGAATAGTATATTCTTTTCATTCATTCTGTGCAAATGAAGCATATAGGCGTCCTCAGCCTGCATATCATCTTTTGGCTGTCGGTGCTTCCACAGGTCTTCCATGTTCTGAATAGCATACTGCCAATCCGGATGTTCAAGAATAAAGTGCTCAAATTCTTTTAGTTCTTCCGGGGAAGCCTCTGCTGATAATTTTTTAGAAAGTAGTACCCAAAAATTTTCCTGGTCCATCAGAAGTTGTTAGTAATAAATAGTAAGACATCGGTGAGGAAGCTTTACCCCTAAATGGGGAAAAATTATTTTTTGAAGGAAAAATGGGGCTGGGGAGTTTTTTTCATATCAAAATGTAAACAAATAGCAATGCGGCGCAGTGCTATAGCCATTTGTGCTTCCACGGTCTTTACTGAAAGATGAAGAAGTTCTGCCGTTTCTTTATATTTTAACCCGTCTTCTTTAATAAGCTTGAAAATAAGGCGGCAACGGGGTGGCAAATCGTTTACAGCTTTTTTAATCTGCCGAACCATTTCTTCGGTTATCATTAGCTGTTCCGGATCAAAATAAATACTGTTCGACTCCACCAGCCAATCCTCAGCAGACAAGCTTACTCGCCTTTTTTGTTTTTTTAACCGATTGATAGCCAGGTTTTTTGCCGTGGTATAAAAATATAAAAGGGGAGTTTCGATATTGGAAAGCTGGTCTTTTTTCTGCCAGATGCCGATAAATAAATCGGAAACCAGTTCTTCTGCTTCCTCGCCAGATTTCAGGATAGCATAGGCAAATTGTTTAAGCTTGCCATGCAAAAGGAGAAATAGCTCCTTGTAAGCAGCCTGATCATTGTCTAAAGCAATCGCAGCAAGCAATTTTCTTATATAGTCGTTCTCAAGCATCGTCGTCAGCAGCGTAAATCTAATGATTCATTTATAATTTAAACTGATTTGATTAA
The DNA here is from genome assembly GCA_031415255.1 of Chitinophagaceae bacterium. Lineage (GTDB taxonomy): Bacteria > Bacteroidota > Bacteroidia > Chitinophagales > Chitinophagaceae > JJ008. Next base: position 3,195 of record JANORJ010000255.1, read on the forward strand.
CAGTGGTTTTCCTTTATTTTTGCAGCCCGAATTAGTATTTGCTGGTTTGGGTTAGCCTAAAAGATCTTTTATTTTTAAAATATTACTGCCTGGCAGTATTGGACCCATAGCTCAGTTGGTTAGAGCACCTGACTCATAATCAGGGGGTCGTAGGATCGTGCCCTACTGGGTCCACTTTAAATGAGGCTGCCTCAAAAGGTATGTCGGCCTGAGCTTTTCGAAGGCTATCAATGTGATTGTCAATATTTCGACAAACTCAATAAGACAAACACATTGACTTTTGAGACAGCCTTTTTTATTAGTCCAATTTACCAATCAAGCTAAAAGGTTCTTTAACCTTTTGTTAACCGGGATGAAAATACATTTGTCCACTACTTAAATTTATATGAAGAAAATTATCTCGTTATCCATCTGTGCCTTGTTAGCTACTTCTTTGCTGGCACAAGACAAACCGGCCAAGAAGAAAAAAGACATTCCTGATATGAGCAACAGAGCCAATGATCATTTTCTGATACAGCTTGGCTACACAAAGTGGGCAGGTATTCCGGATACTATTACAACTGCCGGCTTATCAAAAAGCATTAATGCTTATTTCATGTTCGATTACCCCTTCAAAACAAATCCTAAACTGAGCATGGCTTTTGGCCCCGGCATAAGTTCTGATCATATTCTTTTTACAAAAACTCATGTTGGTATAAAAGATAATACCGCTACTATGAGTTTTGCCAACCTATCTGATACTAATCATTTCAAAAAAACAAAACTGGCAACGGTTTATTTAGAGGCACCCATTGAATTTCGTTTTTCAGCAGACCCCCTGACAGGCAAAGGACTCAAAATGGCAATAGGCGTAAAAGTGGGTACACTTATAACAGCACATACCCGTAATGTAAAGTTAGAAAGCAAGACAAATACAACTATCAATGATTATGTGATGAAAGAAGCAAGCAAACGTTTTTTCAATAAAAACAGGCTTTCTGTAATGGCTAGAGTAGGTATGGGTCATTTTTCTTTATATGGCAGTTACCAGTTAACCGCTTTGTTTAAGGATGGTCTTGGTCCTGTAGTAAGACCTTTCTCCGTTGGTTTAACACTAAGCGGATTATAAAAACTGAATAAAAGATTAAAAAGGATTTTGTGGATTTTATCCATGAAATCCTTTTTTGTTTTGGCCAAGTGAAAAAAAAATTCACCCAAGAGATCCCTGTTTATCTTTGCACGGTACTGCATTTGCAGTAAACATTATTATTATGATCGATAAAAAAAATATTATTCAGCAGGAAGAAAAAGCAGTGCTGGTTGGGTTGGTGCAAAAAGAACAAACAGAACAGCAAGTACAGGAATACCTGGATGAGTTAGCTTTTCTGGCTGAAACTGCAGGAGCCGTTACACTTAAACGATTTACCCAAAAACTACAACACCCTGACAGCAGAACATTTGTGGGCAAGGGAAAGCTGGAAGAAATAAGTGATTACGTAAAGGGAAAAGATGTTGGCATCGTCATATTTGATGATGAACTGACCGGCGCACAAATTAATAATATAGAAAAAGCAGTCAATGTAAAAGTGATTGACCGCAGCGATTTAATTCTCGACATTTTTGCAAGAAGAGCCAAATCTGCACAGGCAAAGGCGCAAGTAGAGCTGGCGCAATACCAATATATATTACCAAGACTGCGTGGCATGTGGACACACCTGGAAAGGCTGGGAGGAGGTATCGGCACAAGAGGACCGGGTGAAAGTGAAATAGAAACAGACCGCCGTATAGTAAGAGACAAAATTTCTTTACTAAGAAAACGATTAGCCGAAATAGATAAGCAAGCTGCCACTCAACGAAAAGACCGTGGTGAATTTATTAGGGTAGCGTTGGTAGGTTACACCAATGTAGGTAAATCCACCATTATGAATTTGCTGAGCAAAAGAGAAGTGTTTGCAGAAAATAAATTGTTTGCCACATTAGATACTACTACTGGTAAAGTTGTTTTTGATGCCACTCCTTTTTTATTAAGCGACACGGTTGGATTTATCCGCAAGCTGCCGCACCATTTGGTAGAAAGTTTTAAAAGCACTTTAGATGAAGTACGGGAAGCTGATATTCTTTTGCATGTAGTGGACATTTCTCATCCTGCTTATGAAGAACAATTGGGCGTAGTAAATAAAACGCTGCAAGAATTAAAGGCATTTGAAAAACCAACCATTACTATTTTCAACAAAATGGATTTGTATGAAAAACAAACCTTTGATGAGTGGTTGGAAGAAAGTACAAAAAAAGAAATATTAGAAGACCTTCGGGACCGGTGGAATAATGAAACCAATGGCAATGCTGTGTTTGTTTCAGCTGTTGAAAAAACAAATATGGATATGCTGCGCAAAACGATATTAGAAAAAGTGAGAGAACTTTATCGCATCAGATATCCGTATAAATCTGAATTTTTATATTAATACAAGCCACAGATTACACGGATTAACACGGATGAATACAAATAAATACAAACAAATTTTTTTTGCAAAAATTTTTAACCTTGTAACATATAATAAGATATAGGAAACTAATCTGTGTTAATCCGTGTAATCTGTGGCCAAAAATCATGACCGAAAAAAAATATACCTGGCACAAAATTGCTGACCAAATCACCGAATTAGATTTTGCTAATAATAATATCGCTGTTGTTGAATTAAAAGGCAAAAAAATATGTATCGGCAAACACAACGACCTTGCTTTTGCCTTTGCTTATAAATGTCCACATGCCGGTGGCATCTTAGCCGATGGACATATTGATGCGCTGGGAAATGTGGTTTGCCCCCTGCATCGATATAAGTACAGTATGCAAAATGGCCGGAATGTGAGTGGCGAAGGATATTATTTAAAAACGTTTGCCGTGGAAGAAAGGGAGGATGGGGTGTATATCAAAATGAACGAATCAACTTTTTATGATATTAACTAGAGACCTCCTGCTTTTTAAAAAACAACAGAGGACAGATATTTATTTTTTATAAATAAACCGCCAGATACCCCTTTTTCAATCAACCGGGTTATTAGAATTACCGGATCATCCCATGAAATATTTACGGTTTTAATTCTAATTTAATTCCCGGAATAAACAATTATT
>JANORJ010000256.1:0-2318 GCA_031415255.1 Chitinophagaceae bacterium
CTGATGCTAAAGAAATAGCGAATGATGTAATTGCCAACGAAGAAAAAATAATTCATCACGGCAAAAGAGCTGATGCTATTGTAAAAGGAATGCTGCAACATTCCAGAACGAGTAACGGCCAAAAAGAACCAACAGATATCAATGCTTTAGCTGGCGAATATCTGCGATTAGCTTATCATGGCTTACGGGCAAAAGACAAATCGTTCAATGCCACGATGAAAACTGATTATGATGAAAGTATTGGCAACATCAACATTATTCCGCAGGATATTGGAAGAGTGATTCTCAATTTAATTACGAATGCCTTTTATGCTACTAATGAAAAAACTAAATCAGATTTTGATAACTATGAACCAATAGTGACTGTTGCAACTAAAAAGCTCGGCTCCCCTTTAGGGGATGGGGGCAAAATTGAAATAAGGGTTGCTGACAATGGTAACGGCATCCCACAAAAAATATTGGACAAAATATTTCAACCTTTCTTCACCACCAAACCAACAGGACAAGGAACAGGGTTGGGTTTATCACTGAGTTATGATATTGTAAAAGCACATGGTGGTGATTTGAAGGTGGAAACAAAAGAAAGAGAAGGAAGTGAATTCATTATTCATCTTCCTGTTTAGGATTAGTTTAAATTCAGTTGATACTTAAACGCATCAGACAAGCAAAATAAAAAATTACGTAACCATTAAAACCAAAATTATATGCTAAAAGCAACATTACTGTACGGGCATCCAACAGACACCGACACATTTGAAAAGTACTATACAGAAACACATCTTCCCATTGCTGCAAAAATGAAAGGAGTGGATAAGTTGGAACTAACAAAGTTCTTGTCGGCAGCTGATGGCGGCAAAGCTGCATATTACCGGATGGCCGAACTTTTCTTTCCAGGTCCGGAACAAATGCAGGAAACCATGAGTTCTCCCGAAGGACAAGCTGCTGTTGCCGACCTTTCAAATTTTGCAACTGGTGGAGTAACGATGATAATAGGCACTATTGAAAATTAATTTCCATAAACAAACCATTACATGAAAGCAAAATCAATCAAAGAAATTTCAATAGAAGAAATTCAATCAGCAGTACAACAAAGCATGTCCGATGGTTTCAAACCAACATTGGCCATTGCTTTATTGTCAATTAAACAAGACCGCAATGCCATCTGCAAGCTATTAGATGATGCAGGCATCACCATTTTTGGGGCCACTACCAATGGTGGTTTTATTGATGATGAAATAGAACTGGGTTCTGCGGCCATCATGTTGTTAGATATAAACCCGGATTACTTTACTATTCTTTTTGACGAATACCCCGATAAAAACTACCGGCAAGTAGCCACAAGCATGGCCACCAAAACACTGGAGCGGTTTGCACATCCTGCATTTCTTATTGCCGGCAGCAATATGGCCACGGATGCAGAGCAACTGCTTTTTGGTTTCGAAGATGTAATTGGTAAAAATGTAAACATACACGGTTGCATGGCGGGTGATGATTTCACTTTTAAAGAGCAATTTGTATTTACCAATAATAAGGAAACTAACAGGGGCATCGTTATGCTAGCCTTTGATGAAGATAAAATTAAACTAAGAGGCAGGGCCATCTGCGGCTGGAAAGCAGTGGGTACGGTAAAAACAGTTACAAAAAGCGAAGGCAATCATGTATATACAGTGGATGATATACCGGTGCTGGACCTTACAGCAAAATATGGCGGGTTGACTATAACAGCAGATGGTGGCTTTTCTATAGAAGTGGCAGCACAATTTCCCTTGCAATTACAAAGAGAAACCGGCGACCCGGTAATGCGGCCCGGGCTGATGATAGACTGGAACGATCATTCTTTTTATTGCAGTGGTGCCGTACCGCAGGGCTCCAAAGTCCGTTTTTCATTGCCGCCCGATTTTGATGTAATTGAAAAAGTAATTGAAGGTTGTGAAGATTTGAAAGTAACCGAAATACCCGATGCAGAGGCATTGATCATATTCAGTTGTGCCGGGCGGTTTGTTTCGCTGGGACCGCTTATCAACGAAGAAATAAAAGGCATGAGCAAAGTGTGGAATGTACCGATGGTCGGCATGTTCAGCAATGCAGAACTGGCAAGGGCTACCGGTGGAAATTTGGAAATGCACAACTTAACAGCCTGTTGTGTAGCGATAAAAGAAAAATAATTTTTAACCAGGCTTCTCTTTACTGCAGAGAACAAGAGAAGCTGAGATTTTGCAGAGTTACGCTGCGTTAACTCTTTTAACTCCTGTTCTCTGCGGTAAAAAAAATGAACCAGCACCTTCAAAGCATATTAACCATTATTCAGCAGGATGAAA
>JANORJ010000257.1:0-1786 GCA_031415255.1 Chitinophagaceae bacterium
CTTGTTGGAAAATCTGCCAATCATAACACTATCCTGAATTTTTTTAAGTATCACATTACCAATAAAATAAACTTTGACCTGTGGAGTAATTCTACCAGGAACCTGATTGATACTGATGATATGTACAGTATTACCGACTACATATTGCAAAAAAAACTGTACCCTAATCAGGTTATCAATATCGCCAACCCCGTTAGTTATGATGTGAAAGATATAATTACCACTTTAGAAACACTGCTTAACACTAAAGCCAATTATATTTCTATTGCTAAAGGGAATAAGTTTTCAATTGACACTGAATTGATTTTACCAGTTATACAGGAATTGAAAATAAATTTTGGCCCATCCTATATGGCAGATCTGATAAAAAAGTACTACCTGTAAAATGACGTACCGGACAGCTATACTAAAACGTAATTGCGAACTGGTATGTATGTTTCCTTTTGTACTCCTAGGTAAGTTAGCTGGAATACTTTTCCCCTTAAAAACAAAGCATAGTACTTTTCTTTTTTTTTCGTCGGCAGATATAGGTGGTTCTATTAAAGTAAATGCCGACATTGTTAATTGCATAAAAGACCAGAAGCCGCTGATTATTTTTTCAAAAAAGCCAAGGAATAATGAATTCCTTCCGTTGTTTAATATTGAAGGAGTACGCATAATTGATCTGCATAGTTATATTGACAATAAATGGTATCACTTTGTCAATTTTTTCTATCGGGGTGTTATAGCTGCCTGGATTAATAAAAATGAAAAGCCAGTAGTTTTTGGCGGGGAATGTCTTTTCTTTTATAAAATAATTCCTCATATAAAAAAGGAAGCAAAAACAATAGAGCTTTGCCACCTGAATACCTGGTTCAATTTCTCCCAGGCGTTTATAAAAGATATAGATGCCAGAATTTTCAGTACTCCCAAAATTAAACGGGATGTTGAAAAGCAATACCGGGATAACAACCTCCCTGCACAGTTTTACGAACGATTACACTTTACAGATAATAAAATAGAAATCCCACCGCTACAGGAAATTGCCAACCCATTATTAGAAGTAGTATATGTGGGCCGTGGTGCTCCACAAAAAAGAGTCCATCTTATTGCCGAAATAGCAAAACGAATGAAGGAGAATAACAGACCCGTTCATTTTTCCTTTGTGGGTGATGTGGAAGAAATTATTCCTGAAAGCACCCGGCAATTTTGCACATTGTATGGAAACATAAATGATGCTGTTACACTAAACAACATTTATCAGCAATCGGATGTGCTGCTGCTCACCTCTTTGTATGAAGGCTTGCCCATTGCAATAATGGAAATGATGGCAAGAGGCAAAGTAATTATTTCAACGGCAGTGGATGGTATTCCCGATTATATAACTCATAAAGAAAACGGGCTGTTGATAACAGCAACCGATGAAGATAAAATAGTAGAAAGTGCTATCAGCCTGTTAGAATTATTAATCGCTGATAAAGAACTTAAAAAAACTATCGGTCAGCACAGCCATGCTTATGCAGTGGCACATTTTAGCGGAGAAAATTTTTGTAACTTCTATCAGAAAATGTTGACAGCTTAAAAGCGTTTCTTCAAAAACAAATACAGGCTGCGGCTTGCAGCAGTGGTGTCAACTATTTTTGCCAGCCTGATTTTAAAGAGGCTGGACAGATCAAATGTATTATTATCAATAAGCAAATCTGCATACTTTTTATGTGCCTCCACCAATGCTGCAACAGTGGCAAATGTTTTCCTGTCTTTCTTAGGTATGCCTAATAATTTTTTGGAAAACTCTATACACCGTGAA
>JANORJ010000258.1:0-3086 GCA_031415255.1 Chitinophagaceae bacterium
ACCCGGAGAAATAATATGTATGCCCGACCATTTTGAAAAATTGGATTTTGAACTGGAAGCAGCTATTGTTATCTGTAAACATGGAAGAAATATTAAAGCCGAAAATGCGGATGATTATATTGGTGGCCTGATGATCATGAATGACCTCAGTGCCCGGCGTTTGCAAATGGAAGAAATGTTATTGAATCTTGGTCCGGCTAAAGGAAAAGATTTTTCAACTGTTATCGGCCCCTGGTTAGTTACGTTAGATGAATTACAGGCATTTGAAATTCCTGCCAAAGAAAATCATATTGGCGCAGCCTGGAACCTGCGGATGCAATGTTGGGTAAATGGCAAACAGGTTAGCGATGGAAATGTGGGTGATATGGACTGGACTTTTGCAGAAATAATTGAAAGAGCTTCGTATGGCGTTGATTTATATCCGGGTGATGTAATTGGTAGTGGCACAGTTGGCACCGGTTGTTTTTTAGAATTGAATGGAACAAGGAAATTAGATGACACCAACTATACTGAACAATGGCTGCAGGCAGATGATGTGGTAGAAATGGAGATTGACGGGTTGGGAATGTTGAGTAATACAATTGTGGCGGAAGAAAGTGATTGGAGTATTTTGAAACAAAAGAAAACCCCAAACCCCTAAAGGGGCTTTATTACCCGACAAAGCTGCAGTCGCTTACAAGTGGCTAAAAACTGTTCAAATTATATTATGGTTCTTAACCTCAAAAATATTAGCAGTGCTGAGAAACAATACTACCTGCAGCATGTCATTGCTCCACGTCCTATTTGTTTTGCCTCCACTATTGATAAAGCAGGCAATGTAAACCTCAGTCCTTTTAGTTTTTTTAACCTTTTTTCTTCCAATCCACCCATTGTCGTTTTTTCTCCTGCCAGAAGGGTGAGAGATAATACTACCAAGCATACGTTGCAAAATGTGCTGGAAGTACCGGAAGTAGTTATCAATATTGTTACCTATGATATGGTGCAGCAAGTATCGCTGGCCAGTTGTGAATTTTCAAAACAAGAAAACGAATTTATAAAAGCTGGTTTTACTGAAAGGTCTTCCACAGTAGTAAAACCACCGATGGTAAAAGAAAGCAAAGTTCAATTAGAATGTAAAGTGATAGAAGTAAAACCATTGGGCACCGAAGGTGGTGCTGGCAATTTAGTTATCTGCGAAGTGCTTGTCATGCACATTGATGATTCGTTGCTGGATGCAAACAAAAAATTAGACCAACGAAAAATAAACCATGTGGCACGGTTGGGCGGCGATTGGTATTGTGTGGTAAATGAAAACAACCTGTTCCAAGTAGAAAAACCCAATACGCAGCTCGGAATTGGTGTTGATGCGTTACCTGTGGCCATCCGTAACAGTAAATTTTTATCGGGAAATAACTTGGGTCAGCTGGCCAATGTACACGACATGCCGAGCATTGAACCTTCTTTCGAAGATGCACACCTGAAACAAATCATTCAGTATTATAGTATTAACCCCGACGAAATGGAACGGGAACTGCATTGCTATGCCAAAGAATTACTGGAAGCCGGAAAAGTAAAGGAAGCTTGGCAAGTGCTTTTAGCCAATTCATAATGCCAGTGCTGCTCAACTTCGCTAAAGTTTATTTGTAGAGGCTGGTACTTAATCATTTTTTTCATCAGAATTCTTTTCTACCTTTAGAATAGCACATTAAAACTGCTTACTTATGTACAATTCAGCAGCACCCAATTTGTTAATCACTTTGGCTATTTCAATAACCCTTTTCTCCTGTGGATATCAAAAAAAAAGTGTTTCAGTAAAAAAGGAATTATCTGCGGTGGACAGTCAGTTGGTGCAACATAGCAACCACCTGAAAGAGCTAGATGCACAACGCCAAAAAAAGGAAGACCAAAATGAAATAGACGATACGGCTAATGCCCGCATTCAAAAATTCATCAACAAAACCAATAAAGAGATAGATACGCTGATTCGTCAAAATACTATTCTTATTGGTGAAACGACAGTAAAAAAAGATGATTGGAACCGGTTAGTGCAATCTCTTACATCTACTAAAATGTCATCTAAAAAAATTGATGATAAAATAGCTTTCCTTTCCGATCTTATCAGTCGCAATATGGTGGTAAAGTTAGAGCAGGATGTACTTTTTGAACCGGGCAGATATACCGTTGCCCCGGCGCTGGCAAGTGTTGTTGGAAAAATATTTGAACCGGCTGCCAAAGAAATAGATTTGTTTACCAGAAAGTATCCTGACTTTCCCTTGTCGTTAGTTATTACTGCAAAAGGTTATGCTGATGCTACCTCCATATCAGAAGGCAGCTCATTATACAAAGCCCTGAAGGAACGCTTAAAATTAAGCGGTACCGAACCGGATGCGGCTATGTTAAACAAAGAACTATCTAACGCTAGGGCACAGGAAGTGATTGGGCTATTTAAAAAATATTCCGCCGGCCGCTCAGCCGATGGAAGTAATTTAAGAAATGTAGCCTACCTGCATGAAGGCAAGGGAGATAAATTTCCTGATCCAAAAGTTAGCGACTATAAAGTAGATGACCCGAGACGAAGAGTGGTGTTACTTTTTTGGAGTGTGTTTCCTGATTAAACTTATTGAGCCTCTTCTTTTTTCAACTTGTAGATTATCTCATCGGCCACGATGGCTGCATTCTGCCGTATGGCAAAAAAAGCATATTTGCTTTTTCCCACTATATCTGGCCCTGCTGCCAGTATGCCGCTTGCAACAGCTCTTTTTGTAAAAAAATAACATTTTAACTTATCAAATACTCCAGCAATAGTTTCATTTTTATAATATATATATTGAACATCTGAGCAGATATCATAAGAAGCTTCTCTTGACTTACTGCGATCATCATTCTTAGTAACTTCTACACCCGTTTGTTCAAAATAGACATTCAGTTTGGTTATCACAACCGCTCTGGTGCAATTGTATTGCTGTAATAAAGAGTTGAGAGCATGGCCAGTGGAATCGTTCATAAGCTCTTTGGCTACTACTGTTTCCAATGATGTAAAACGCTCCATCTCGCTTCGTAAGTATTGCTTAAGACTGTCAGCCAATTCTGCAAAAAGCTCCTGCTTA
>JANORJ010000259.1:0-2563 GCA_031415255.1 Chitinophagaceae bacterium
GTATCAAAGCAGTATGAAAGGATTGCTGGTAGCCAATATGGTAGCCAGTGCGCCAGAGTATGGTAAGTATGCCGATGAAGTGTTGGCAAAACAAATGGACCCTAAAGTGCTGGCAGAGATAAGAGCTATTGAAGCGAAGAAAGATTTTACTAATCCAAGGTATATGGAACTGTTGATACCCAATTTTTATAAGGAACATTTATGCAGGCTGCAAGAATGGCCGGATGGTTTTAACCGTTCAATGAAACATTCTAATGGAGAAATATATACTATGATGCAGGGGCCATCAGAGTTTGGTATTTCAGGAAGGTTAGCTAATTGGGATATTAAGAACCGGTTGAAAGAAATAAAAGTGCCAACACTGATGATAGGAGCTAAGCATGATACCATGGATCCAAAAGCAATGGAGGAGCAAAGTAAAATGGTAAAGCATGGTCATTACTTGTATTGCCCTAATGGTAGTCACTTGGCTATGTGGGATGATCAGCAAATATTTATGAACGGTGTGATTCAGTTTATAAAAGAAGTAGACGAAGGGAAATTTTGATAAATAATTTCTACTTTAAAGCTCTAAAACTAATTAAACATGAAATGTTTGTACAGCTATAAATTTAATGGTGATACTCTGGTAGTAGAAATGCAGAATAGCGGCGGGCAGATTTTTCATATGGTGAAAAAAGGATTATAAAAACCAGTTGGCGGAGTTAATTAGCCAGTGCCTGTTTAACTCCGCTAACAGGTTCAGTTATTATTAAAATGAAATCTTAGCATTCACTGTTTTCTTATCACCATCTCTTGTAAATAGAACGAGGTCTTTAATAATTACTGTTCTGTCAGAAACCGTTAATGTTCCAGTAGATTTATCAGAGCCGGTAAATTGTTGATCCTTGAAGCCATCTCCAACTCCAGAAAGAGAAACTGTATAAGCACCGGCTTCTGGTTCTGTCATAGGTAACATTGGGCCATCCATTAATTTTAAGGCTGGGTTAGTGTTCGCATCTTTTTCATTCACAAAAGTAATTTGAAGTAGTTCGAAATTGGCACTGGCTGCACTTTCATTATGCTGGCATAATACGGAAAAGTTGGACTTTTCTTTATCACTACTGAAATACTGTGTAGTTACTTTGCCAGTAACCGATTTCCCGTCAATGGAAAATTCGCCGGTTTTGTCATCGCTGCTTTCGTTGGAGCTTGTGCTGCTTGTTTCGGTTGTTGTTCCGCTGTCAGTTGTAGTTTTCTTTTTATCGCCACAAGAAATTAATAAGGTGATTGCTGTGAGAACAAGGATTGTTTTTTTCATTTGTATGTTTTTTTATTTGAGTTTAATACGTTTATCTAACGATTAGTTTCCAGGATGCGGATGAATCTATCCATGCATCCATAGAGAAGGATACTTTGTCAGGAAGAGTATCACTTGTTGTAGCCCCACTTCTGTTCAACCTGATATAGGCAGAAGCAGGTGATGTACTGCCTTCGTTGATGGCTTTAATACCAATCCAGTATTCACCCGGTAGCAGTTTTCCTAAATTGTATTCAACAGGTATATTTAAAATGCCTAATGAATCAGCTATCATTTTTCCTTTGAAAAAAATCTGTATTGTATCGCCATCTTCTGCACTCTGATCCCATACACTCAGGATGATATCACCGGCCAGAATCTCTGTCTGACCTTGTTCGGTAAAAACTTCCAGTTTCTGCTCCTTCTTTTTTGGATATAAATACCAAACTCCTGCAGTAATACCGACAAGCAGTAACAAAAGTAGTAAAAGTTTTTTTCTCTTATTCATTTTCGAAGTTTAAAAGTTTATTGCAATATAGTCATCCCCGACTATTGAAAGGAGGCAAGGTGTGTTACTACAGTAAAGTAGACCCTTCGATAAACGCTGGGTAAACTTACAACCACAGCAGATAGTAGTATGACAGTTGGTAACATAATTGTTTTAATCAGTTGACATTTTAAGTTTAAGATAAAAATCTACTTTGGTTTCTCCTGGTGCCTCACTTCTTGTAAATTCTTTTTCTAAAGTACTGGTACCGTTTTTAGTGATGATATCAAGTGTAACCGTAGGTGAAGCATCTGGCATCCGCATGGTTCTGGTAAGAATAAAACGGGCAGTAGTCAGCGGATAATTAAAAACTGAACCTGCCAGATTTTTTGCACCAGTTTTTGCTCTTGCCACTACTAGTGTACGGTTTACAAAAAGAGGGGAGAACTCTGCTAATGCAGGCATTAATTTAATAACCATTTTTTCTTGCACCATTTGTGCCTCAAGCGGAAAATAAAATGCACCGGGAATACCAGCTCTGGCTGCAGCACCAAAGCCCGGATCTTTTTCGCTTACATTCAAAGGAATTATTGGCGCAGGAATGCGTTGATATTTTACTTCATCCCATTCAGATTTATTTTCCACAGCCCATACATCATCTGTAAATTCCATTTTAGTTGAGTTGCCCTCTATGTAGCCACTAAGTTTTGGAATGCCATCATTTTTTAGTTTATTCTTTTGAGCAAATAATGAAATTTTTCCTTCGTAGGTTATTTTATACCGCATATATGTTTTGC
>JANORJ010000260.1:0-6641 GCA_031415255.1 Chitinophagaceae bacterium
GGAAAACGACTGACGGTGGTAGTAACTGGAAAAATATTTCTGACAAATATTTTGGTAGCACAATAGGTGCGGTGGTTGTTGCTCCATCAGACGAAAGTGTGATGTATGTTGGTGAAGGCGAAAACACTATGCGGGGGAATGTGAGTGAGGGTCTTGGTGGTATGTGGCGCAGTGAAGACGGAGGTAAAAGCTGGAAGAATATCGGGTTGAAAGATGCAAGACATATTATTCGCATTATTATTCATCCAAGAAATCCGGATATAGTATGGGTGGCAGCGATGGGGCATTTGTTTGGTCCCAATGAAGAGAGAGGTGTATATAAAACGATGGACGGCGGCAAAACATGGAAGCGAACACTGTATGTAAACAGTCAAACCGGCTGTAGTGATTTAGTAATGGAACCGGGCAACCCGACTGTATTTTATGCAGGAACCTGGCGGTTAATTCGTACGCCTAATTCTATGGAAAGTGGAGGTGATGGAAGTGGTTTGTGGAAGAGTATCGACGCTGGTGAAACATGGACAAATATTTCTGCTAAGAAAGGTTTGCCAAAAGGAGTGTGGGGAATCGTTGGTGTGGCCGTAGCTCCATCCAACACGGATAAGGTTTATTGCATAATGGAAAATAAAGATGGCGGATTGTATGCCAGCAACGATGGTGGCGAAACATGGACATTGCAAAGCAGTGATAATAATATACGGCAACGAGCCTGGTACTATACCAAAGTATTTGTTGACCCAAAGAATGAAAACAAAGTGTATTGTCCCAATGTTGATTTTATGATCAGTACGGATGCCGGTAAAACTTTCAAAAGCATCAACACACCACATGGCGACCATCATGATTTGTGGATTGACCCGGAAGATGGCAACCGAATGATTGTAGCCGATGATGGAGGCGCACAAGTAAGTTTTGATGGGGGTAATAACTGGAGCACTTATTTGAATCAACCTACTGCACAGGTGTACCGGGTAAGTACCGATAATGCATTTCCCTACCGCATTATGAGTGGACAGCAAGATAACAGTGCATTCAGAATAAAAAGCCGAACCTATGGCTCCTCCATTACTGCGGCTGATATGGAAAATACGGCCGGTGCCGAAAGTGGTTATGTGGTTGCGGATCCCTTAAATCCTGATATTACTTATGGAGGTAATTATATGGGATCACTACAACGGCTCGATCATCGGACTGGAGAAAGCCGTGCAATCAATGTGTGGCCGGTTGATAATATGGGGGCTGGTGCTGAAGCCGCTAAGTATCGATTTCAATGGAACTTTCCGATTTTCTTTTCTCCGAACAATCCGAAAAAATTATATGCAGCCGGTAATCATCTTTTTGTTACCGAAGATGAAGGGAAAACATGGCAAATGATTTCTCCTGATTTAACCACCAATGATAAAAAGAAACAAGCATCTAGCGGCGGACCTATAACGCAGGATAATACAAGTGTGGAATATTACTGTACCATTTTTACTGCGGCAGAAAGTGCAACAGAGAAAGATTTACTCTGGACAGGCAGTGATGATGGCCTTATCTATGTAAGTAAAGACGGCGGAAAAAACTGGGAGAACGTTACTCCAATAGATTGCCCCAAAGCTATGATGTGGAATTGTGTTGAAATTGATCCAATTAAAAAAGGAGCAGCATATTTTGTTGGTACAAGATATAAAAGTGATGATTTCGCACCTTACATCTATAAGACAGAAGATTATGGTAAAACATGGAAGCTAATAGTGAACGGTATTAACCGCCTGCACTTTGCAAGAGCCATAAGAGCAGATAAAAAAAGAGCTGGTTTATTATATGCAGGTACAGAATATGGTATGTATATATCTTATGATGATGGCAACAGTTGGAAATCATTTCAACTGAACTTGCCGGAAGTTCCCATTACTGACCTTGCTATTAAGAATAACGATCTTATTGTTGGTACTCAGGGTCGTAGTATTTATATACTGGATGACCTGACAACGGTACAACAAAAAAGTACTTCTATCTTAAATAAAAGCCTTCATGTATTTGATGTAAACCCTGCGTATCGGATGCCAGGTGGTGGCCGCCGGGGAGGAGGAGGTGGTGTTGGAGCACCATTAGCTAATGCAGGAATGAACCCGCCAAATGGAGCCGTATTTAATTATTACCTGAAAGACGCAATTGATTCTACCAAGCTTTCTATTGCAATAATGGATAAAAATAGAAAACTGATTAAAACTTACGCTACAAGTTCCAAAGAAAATAAGATAGAAGTGGTGAAAGGTATGAACCGGTTTGAATGGGATATGAATTATCCTGAAGCGGAAAGGGTAGAAGGGTTGATTTTATGGAATGGATTTATCCGGGGACCTAAAGCGGCGCCGGGAAATTATTTTGCCCAATTCAAATCAGGTAATGATTCAACAGAAGTTCCCTTTACAATTCTTGCCGATCCTAATTATAAAACAGCACAAGCTGAATATGACGAACAGTTTAATCATCTAATTACCATCCGGGATAAATCTTCCGACATAATGAAAGCCATTAAAAACATACGGGAAGTACGGCAACAGATGAACGACTTTAAAGCAAGGATGGGAAAAGATTTACCGAAGGAAGTAAAGCAACAGATTGATACAGTAAACAAACAAATGACAGCGGTGGAAGATGCACTCCATCAAACAAAAGCAAAAAGCGGACAGGATGTATTGAATTTTCCTATCAGACTTGATGATAAATTATCCAGCATATACAATGCAGCTGCTGCCGGACAGTCTGGACTTAGCCGTCAATCGAAAGATGCATACAATGAACTGGTGGTGCAGATTGATGACCAACTGAACAAGCTAAAGAAAATAATGAACGAAGATGTTGTAAAACTGAATCAGTTGATTCATGAAAAGACGTTACCTGTAATTGGATTGAAGAAAGAGGAAAAGGAGTAAAAGAAAAGGGCTTCAAACGAAGCCCTTTTCTTTATGCAATTTTTTTAACCCGTTCTTTCATCAACGCTATTGCTTCTTCTTTGCTGGAGAAGGTGTTTTCAATATTCACCAGATTGTCGGCCAGCTTATCATAATTTTTTGTCATCAACCAGATAAAAATGTGGAGATAATGAACGCCGTCAAACACAAATGTTTTTTTATCGGCCATTTCCTTTTGCAGTTTTAAAAACTCGCCGGGTATTTCTGTGTAGTGCATTGCTGGGCGAAGATGGTGAACAGTATGGTAACCATCATTCCAGCACATTTGATTATACTTGGTATTGATACAGTTAATAGCACTGGTAAAATTATCTTCCGGGTCATTCTTGTCTATAAAAGAATGCTGAGTCCAATTGCCAAGCATCATTACAATACGGGCAAACACAAAAGGAATAATGAAAATGAATAAAGTGGCTTTGAAATTTACAAACGACATTCCCACACAAAAAGCATAGAAAGCCAATTCGCCGTACGTTAGCTTCATGTACAGTTTCTTTCTTTTGCGATTAAAGAAATACATGAATGTATCGACGACCCCTAAACTCAAGAACCTGCCAACATACTTAAGAAAATCAACCAAACTGTCTCTTTTATATTTCATGGTGCTGCTGGCATCATCTTCCTGGTTATTTTCCACATGATGCATACCCATGTGGTGAACAAAATAAGTTTCCGGAGTATGGCCAAAGAATGGACAAACAAACCAGATGATATAATTATAAATAAAGAGGTATTGTTTCTTAAACGGCTTACGATGGCTAATGCAATGAAGCATTAATCCAAAACGACCTTTAAAATACATTTGCGAAACATAGAAATAAGGGACATAGGCCAGCCACCAATACCAACCCTGCAATAGAGGCGTATATAAAATAACGGCAGCCGGAATTACCAATATATGGATAGCAGTAAGTAAATGAATAAAAGGAAGGTCTCTTTTATCATTCATAAATTTCAACCAGAATTTTTCGTATTTGCTAAATTTTTCTGGTTCTGTATAGACGGGGTCTGTCAGTGCTGTCAGTGTCTTCATTCGATGTTTTATGAACTATTAGTCGGTAAATGGAGGTCTAAATCTTCTAATCCCTGAAAAGCCAGTTAGTTGATAATCAGCAAAAAAAGCCTTTTGGAACGCCCAAAATTACATTATTCTGCCGAATGTGAGTCATTTGTTTAGTGTGCTGTAACTACACTCAGGATCATCATAAAACAGTAGTTGTGATAACGAAACGTACACTTTTCCCGGTAAGGGTTTTGAATTTAATTAATCAGGCAAAAAAGTTTAACATTTCCTAAATCTATAAAACAGCGTACACCGTAATTAACTATCCGCACCCTTCTTCCATTATCCTTGCTTTACTTATACTCAATGTCTTTTTTTAACCAACATATAGAACTGTCAGCTTCATTAAATGGCGTTAATTTTTTATTTACAATTAAAACAATCAATTTATGAGAAAGAAGATCTATGCATCAGTCCTTTTAGCGGCTATGTTGGTTAATGTGTTCCCTTTCGGGGCATTTGCCTCCAGCCACCGGGAAGCCCCTTTAATTTCTAATGATCCGCTGGCCGATAATACGGATCTCTATGCATTCCGGGATCCCGGAAATGCTAACAAAATAAATATTATTGCCACCTATGTACCCGGTCAGTTACCACAGGGCGGTCCTAATTATTATTCTTTTGGCGAAAATATCCGCTATGAAATTCATGTGGACAATAACCTTGCTACGGCAGGAGATGACATTACTTATCGCTTCACTTTTAGTAAAATGAATGAAGACCCGACCACTTTTTTTAATATTAGGTTAGGGAAACAAAATTTGAAAACTACCTACAAATTAGAAAGAAGTATGGATGGTGGAAAGAAATTTACTACCATCGTAAATAATGGAACAGTGCCACCGACGAATATTGGCCCCCGTTCTATTAGCTCACCGGTTGGATTAAATGCACCAAGCTATGAATCATTGATTGAAAGTGCGATAAATACAGCTTCAACAGGCGAGAAAATTTTTTGCGGTACTTCGGATGATCCTTTTTTTGTTGATCTGGGTGGAATTTTTGACCTAGGTGATGCTCCCCGTACTACCGGTACACAATCTATTGATGGATTAAAATGTTTAAATGTTTCTACGATCGCCTTGCAAATAGACATATCCACTTTACAGAAAGATCGTCAACCAGTATCAGCAGCAACTTCTATACTGGATCCAAATTATGTAATAGGTGTATGGGCATCAGCCAGCCGTCAGAAAATAAGTGTGTTAAAAGATTACAAGGATTATGAAAACAATAATAATGGAACCGATAACAGCGGCCCCTGGATCCAGGTTTCACGCCTCGGAATGCCATTAACCAATGAAGTGGTAGTGCCAATTGGTATGAAGGATTATTGGAACTCATTGACTCCTTACCAGGACCTCGCAAGATTAAATGTTTTTGGAAAATATTTTTACAACCCTGAATTGAGTCTCTACATGGATGATGCCTTATTCGGTGGTGCAGTTCCGGCATTGGCCCCATTGCGTATTCAAAAAAACTCACTTGCTTGTGCGTTTGGCGGAACCGGTTTTGGTTTTGGCAATGGACAAAATGGTTTGTTTGGGTTGAAAGGAAACCCGGCACTGGCTGGTGGAGCATTGGACGATGCTATTTTCGGAAATCTTCTATTACCGGCAGCCAACTCACCCCGCTCTGTTGATCTATGGCCCATTTTTAATACCGGTGTACCCAACTTAAAACCATACCAGTTAGCAACAGGTAAAGCTGGCAATCCTTTAGCGGCAGGCAAACCTTTTATCAATAATTTTCTGCCAAATGGTGGCGATATGCTACGGTTGAATATGGCAGTACCCGCCACACCACGAAATGATGCCAAGTTCAGCAACCTGGGTCTTGTGCAGGCGGCAGTTTTAGGATTAACTGATCCTGCTTATAATACAAATGCTTCTTTGCAAAATATTCCAAACATGGATGGCTTTCCCAATGGAAGAAGATTGGAAGATGATGTGGTAAGAATAGAATTGCAGGCAGTAAGTGGAATTGTTTTGGCAGCTATCGGTCTTTGGTATGATGATTATAATTGTACAGGAAGCCCAGTAACCCCAGATCTGTTGAGTGTTTACACCTACACTGCTGGCGTCACTTCTAACGATGCTCCTTTGAAAACTACATTCCCATATGTAGCATCGCCATGGGCGGGCACACACAATTGTGATTGCAATACGACAAGTAGTTCATCAAAAGGTAATTCAATCAACGGTACTGTACCTACTGCAAAAGTTAACCCGGGCAACCTTGGGCTTGCTGCAAAAGAAATAAATCTTACAGCTTATCCCAATCCAAGTGATGGAAGCAGTACCCTGAAATACAGTGTAGATGCCACTTCACAAATCAAAATAGTAGTTTTTGATTTGCAGGGCAAGTTAATAAGTGTGCTTTCTGATAAAAAGCAGGATGCTGGTGTTTATACGATGCAATGGGACAATAGTGGGCTTGCAAAAGGCACCTACGTAGTTTCTGCATTTAAAAATGGCATCACTAAACAAGTGATAAAAGTTGTAAAGAATTAAGACAATACAATAAGCAACAGGTTCGCAATTATTGTGGGCCTGTTGCTTTTAACCAATAAGGAATTTAAAACTACCGGTTATGAAAAAAAGATATGTCTATGTTTT
>JANORJ010000261.1:0-3239 GCA_031415255.1 Chitinophagaceae bacterium
GCCAGATTTTTTGCACCAGTTTTTGCTCTTGCCACTACAAGTGTGCGGTTTACGAAAAGGTTAGAAAACTCGGCTAATGCAGGCATTAATTTAATAACCATTTTTTCTTGCACCATTTGTGCCTCAAGCGGAAAATAAAAAGCACCGGGAATGCCAGCTCTGGCAGCTGCACCAAAGCCTGGATCTTTTTCGCTTACATTCAAAGGGATTATTGGTGCAGGAATGCGTTGATATTTTACTTCATCCCATTCTGATTTATTTTCTACTGCCCATATATCATCTGTAAATTCCATTTTGGTGGAGTTGCCTTCTATATACCCACTAAGTTTTGGAATGCCATCATTTTTTAGTTTATTCTTTTGAGCAAATAATGAAATTTTTCCTTCGTAGGTTATTTTATACCGCATATATGTTTTGCCCTGGTTTTTAAACTCCAATGTATAACTACCACTTATCGGGCCTTTGTATTCGGTACAATATTTTTTAAATAATTCATTACTTACAAACTGAAATAAATCGCCAACCATGCCAGCACCAAATCCTTTTGATGTTATGGATTTCATATCATCCAAAGCACTCAGACCGAGTTTTCCTGCTTGTGTATATGCAAGTGTTCCCCCCGCACCAAATTCTTTGGGTACACCACTCTCTGCAATTTTGGGCCACACTTTATCAATAAAAATTGCTTTACCAATATTTATTATTCCACCGCTAAGTACATTCATTGTGGTGGAAAATGCAGCACAACCTTCTGAAACTCGATAAAACTTGAGACAATCATCACCGCCTTGTGATTCTCTGGAGCCTAAATCTTTTTGCACTTGTTTTAATATGTCTGTACTTTGCTCAGCCTGACTGCTCAGCATACCTAATTGCGGAGCAGCAATAGCCCTTATTTCTGGATGCTTTTTTGAAAGGTCTTGTAATGTTTTTATAGCATCTTTTATTTTTGCCCATGCTGCAGTAAATTCTTTTACACTTTGTTTTACAGTTTCTACTTTTTGTTTTGCTTTTGTTACATCGTCAGATTGGGCAACAGCGGAAACTATTTCTTCGATAGCCCCATCTAAAGTTTCTAATGTTTCGTTGGCTGCTGCATCCACTTCATTCAATTTATCAAGCATATCAACTTCGGTGGTAGTAGTAAAACTGGTGGTCGCTTTTATTACTTTATCGGCGGCGGTAGCAATTATATTGTGCTTACCTATTTCTTTCGGAGTATATTTTACTGTGTATGCCCCGGTAGTTTTATCAGCCCTGGTAGATAACTGATCAGTACCGCCATTTGGCTTTATTATTTCAATAGATATTTTTCCCGGCTCACCATCCAGGCTATTACTGATACCTGCAATTTCTACGGCCCCATCTTTGTAGCTGACTGTTGTAATTACTTTTACAGTTATGGGAAGGCCTTCTGTTCTTTCTTGTGCAGAAATAGTATTTGAGAAGAATAGCAAGCTGGTAAATAGGGTAACCAATATTGTATGCTTAATCATAGTTATTTATTTGCATGGGTTAGGAATAGGCTTAGTTGGTTTTTTACCATCAGCTTCAAAACCATTTTGACGTACCAACTCAATTGCTTTGGCTGTAACTTCAGGCTGTTCTGCGGAGAGATATAACTTTCCAGTAGTATTGTCAATCATTACACTGCTTACACCATCAGTATCTCTTAACATAGCTTCTATTTTTTTCTTACCTGCGGGGCAAAGGATATTTGTTTTTATCGTTACTTCATTATAAATACTTTCAGGAGAAGGCTCACTCACTTCGTTATTTGAAGAATTTGAGTTGCCGGAAGCAGTGTTTGTTTTTTGTGTTTCAGTTTGAGTTTTATTTTTCGTATCTCTTTTTTTTCCGGTAATGACACTATCAATTTTATCGGCACCATTATTAATAGTTTCATCCACTTTTTGATCAGCCTTGCGTTCAGCAGCTTCTTTAGCTCTGTCTTTTAGACGTTTGCCAAACTGTGCATAGGCGCCAGGCGCCACGAAGATGAGTGAAATGACAAGGATATATTTTATGATTATATTTTTTTTCATAATTTCTAAATTAAAATATAAAATTTGAAGATATTATTGTGTGTTTGTGGAATTAAACATATGACTGTCGCTGGATTTATGTTTAATCCTGAATTTTCCTTTTATAATATGATCTGTGTTTTTAGGATCAGTTTCTTTGTTATTGCTATACGTTTTTGTATTGAATGTTCCCGTAATTATTCTTATTTCTTCGTCTAGTTTTTCTGTCGAAGTAATTACAATGGCATCTGGAGTAATGGGTGTTTTTTCCGGGTAGACGCTGTCGTGGCTTCTTGACGTATAATTTTTTTCCGGATAATTTGATAGTTCTATACTACCATGGTTTATCTTACTTGAAGGATTAGTAGATCCGGAGGGGGTTGTTGATGGTTTTGAAATGAGATACGGTATAGCTAATGATATTTTAGTGGCATCTTCTTTACCGGCAAAAATAAGAAGGCTGGTATCTACACTTTCAGTATAGGTGCTTGAAATGTTATCTGAATCAATATGTATTTCTTTACCATCTATGGTAAAATCAAAGTACAGGTCAATGTTATTGGCGTTGTTGGTTGTAGTTGACGTTTCGCTTTTTGTACCGTTACTGTCGGTGTTATTACAACTTAACAAAGCGGCTATAGTGATTGTAAAAGCGATTAGAAATGTTTTTTTCATATTTTATTTTTTAGAATTTATTTTTAAATATACCTTCTATTCAATACCAATACCCATCTTTTACTTTAATAAGATCAGTTTGTTTTACCGAAGATGGCACCCATTGAGCCGCCCTTGTAAACATTCCTTCTAATGCTCTTTTGTATAGAATGACTATTTCCCCTTTTTCATCGTAATAAGGTTCATCTACGGTTATTATTCCTTTATCTAAGAGTTCCTTACGTTTAATAGCTGTTAGCGGAACATCGATATGGTATAGCCGCTGACCTTTATAAAGGTATTCCTGTATGTTGATACCATGTAGTAAATTTGCTACTTTGGCTACAGGTTCAGGTAAATAATTATTATTGGTATCCTTTTTTTGTACTGTATCAAATTTTATAGTTCGTGTAAGAATAATTTTCTTTTTATCAATAGTATCAGGCGTTACTTTATATAATCCTGCTATTCCTCCTTTTTGCCAACGGGCAACCACTTTACAGTTCGCATCATAAAAAACCCGGGTTGTCATCTGGTCTGAATTATTTTTTTGTAACGTAT
>JANORJ010000262.1:0-2274 GCA_031415255.1 Chitinophagaceae bacterium
AAGAGGAAAAAAAATCGGCTGGGCTTATCCCTAAAAAATCAAAAAAAACCTATGGCGGTTGACACCTTTTTTTCTCGCTGCTCACCAAAACGGATGATACGGGGATAGCAAACAGAAGTACCTTACTTTTGCCATTATGCCCACCACAAAATTTTCCACCGATAGCATTTTAGCAAAATTAAAAATAAAGTCGCTGAATGAAATGCAGCTGGCTTCTATTGACGCTATAAATGAACAGAATAATGTGCTGCTGTTATCAGCTACCGGGTCAGGCAAAACGCTGGCCTTCTTGTTGCCGATAATTAAATTATTAAACCCGGCAACAATTAAAACACAGGCCATCATCATTGTGCCATCCCGTGAACTGGCTTTGCAGATTGAATCCGTATTTAAAAGTATGGGCACAAATTTGAAAGTAACCTGCTGCTACGGTGGCCATTTAAGAGAAACAGAAGAAAATAACCTGGTGCAGCCACCTGCATTACTCATAGGCACACCGGGGCGATTAGCCGATCATATCCGGAGGGGAAACATTACCACCGACTCCATTGAAACGTTGGTGTTGGATGAATTTGATAAATCGTTTGAATTGGGTTTTCAGGAAGAAATGTCTTTTATAATTGGATCATTAAAGTCAATAACAAAAAGAATATTAACTTCTGCAACATCAGCATTGGAAATTCCAGCCTTTGTAGGCATGGAAGAAACAGTTACTCTTAATTTTTTGAGTGATAAAGAAGAAGACACCGGACTTACCGTTAAAACACTTTTGAGTGATGGGAAAGACAAATTAGAAACCCTGTTTCGGTTAATCTGTATGCTAGGCAACCGGTCTGCCATTGTTTTTTGCAATCATCGTGAATCAGTAGAGCGGACCAGTAACTGGTTGAAAGAAAAAGATATTTTCAATGTTTTCTATCACGGTGCCATGGAACAACAAGAAAGGGATGCTGCATTGTGTAAGTTTAGAAATGGAACCGCTAATGTATTAGTAACAACTGATCTGGCAGCACGGGGGCTTGATATTGCCAACATTCGTTACATTATTCATTACCATTTACCAGGCAGCGAAGATATTTTTACACATCGCAACGGAAGAACAGCGAGAATGGATGCCAGTGGGACTGCTATCCTGATTTTGTCACCAGAAGAAAAAATGCCCGCCTATATAAAAGAAGAGGCTGAAAAAATAGAACTGCCCGAAACGAGTACACTCCCCGGCAAACCGCAATGGTCAACATTATTTATTGCGGCAGGTAAAAAAGATAAAATAAATAAAATAGATATCGTTGGCTTTTTGTCCAATAAGGGACAGCTAAAAAAAGAAGATATTGGCTTAATTGAGGTAAAAGACTTTTTCTCTTTCGTGGCTGTTAAAAAAATAAAAATCAGCGAAACCCTACGATTTATTAAAGAGCAAAAAATAAAGAATAAGAAAGTGAAGATTGCGGTGGCAAAGTGATAACTTATTTTACCGGTAATGCCAATATAGGCACTTTTGAATGATAGGTCATCTTCCTGGTAATACTTCGGTTAAAAACACTACCAATAAAACTCCTTTTATGAGTAGTCATTGCAATAAGATCAATTTTATTTTTATCTATGTAGTCGTTAATACTTTCTTCAAAATGATGGCCTGACAAGTGTTCAGCAGTAATTACGACTCCGCTATTTTTATGTCGTAACTTCTCTTCTGTGAATTTGATTTCTTTTGCATCCGAAACAAACTCAGCCGCCCCTTTATCTTCATCTGTGAACACTGCTATCTTTACTTCTGCATTAAATGTTTTTGCCAGGTCGAAAATCGGGTACAAAATATCAGATGTTTCTTCAAAATGATTAATTGCCAGCAGGAATGTAGCTGGCAGTTTCCAATCATACTCAAGTGGTATCGCAATAACAGGCACTGTGCTATTACTGATTACTGCGGCCGTTTTGCTGCCAAATATTTTATCCTTAACTCCTGATACACCTAGTGTGCCCATTATTACCAGATCAGCATTATGCTCTTTGGCAGCTTCTACTATTGTGTCAGTAATTGTGCCATTGTAAAGTTGTACATTGACCAACACTTGTTCCGTTTCTTCTATACTTCGTCGTATCATTTCGAGATTATTAAAAGCTTCATCTGTCAATTTTTTGTTGTAATCACCTTTTGAAAGAACATTATTAATGTCTGTTGGATACAAATGATCGCAGGCATGGATGATATAGATAGTTGCCTGGTTTAATTTGGCTATCTGGACGGCGTAGTCAATGGCCCTGTCTGCATTT
>JANORJ010000263.1:0-7528 GCA_031415255.1 Chitinophagaceae bacterium
GTTTATAGTGGAGAGTGATGCGACTATTGTAGCTCCACTGATTTTTGCTTGGGTGTTGGGGTGGTAAATATGCCAACCTTGAAAGTCAAGTGATGGCTTACAATTGAATATTGATAATTGAGTATTGAATGTTATAACTCAATACCTAAAATGAAATTGAAAAATAAAAATTAACCCCGTCTTGTAATTACAAGACGGGGTTTGATTTATGCTGAAAGGTATGAATTAAAGTTCCTGGAAGAAGATTGCAACGCTTCTAAATAAGAGGAACGATAAATAGACCTTACGGGTTGCCTTTGGTTTAACGGGGATTAAAATCCTTTCGGTATTTCTAATTTTATATCCCGTTTTAGCATATCATTCCGGTTAGCCATTTCCCAAGCGGTGTAAAAAATTAATTGTGTTCTTTTTACCATCAGCGGATAATTGATTTTATCTGGTGTATCCGTAGGCTTATGATAATCGGCACCGAGCATACCGTCATAATAAAAAATAATGGGTACACCTTTTTGTGCAAAATTGTAATGGTCGCTGCGGAAATAAATGCGGTTGCGGTCATTGGCATCATTGTATTTATAATCCAGCTCCATCTTCATATAATTTTTATTGGCAGCTTCGCTGATTGTTTTCAAATCGCTACTTATCTTATCATCACCCACTACATACACATAGTTGGTGGAGTCGCCCTGTTTGCGGCTGGCATCACTGCGGCCAATCATATCAATATTTAAATCAACTGTTGTTTTATCTAATGGAAAAATGGGGTGATTGGTATAATATGCCGAACCCCACAATCCTTTTTCTTCACCGCTTACTGCCATAAATACCATTGTGCGGCGGGGGCCTTTGCCAGCCTCTTTTGCTTTTACAAATGCTTCAGCCATTTCCAACACACCAGTGGTGCCGGAGCCATCATCATCTGCTCCATAATAAATTACCGTATCTCTCTTGCCTAGATGATCATAGTGAGCAGTAATAAAAACATATTCATCTTTTAGATCGGTGCCTTCCAGCACTCCAATTACATTTGCTGCATAATTTGTCTTCGTGGTTTTTGAATAGCCAAGATCAATTTCTGCCTTATAAGTTTTAGCAGCAAGTGAACCAACTTTTAATTTATCCAGCACATTTTTACCATCTTCTCCCATAATTTTTTCTGCTATATCCTGAGAGATAGTGAAGGTGAATGGAATTTGCGAGGATTTATAACTGTTCAATGACCAGTTGTTGTTCTGGGTCATCGTCTTTCTTGGAAAATTATTATAAATAATCATCACAGCGGCAGCACCTTTATTTAGCGCAGCATTTATTTTACCAAAAGTGCTAACCGGTGAAGGAAATCCTGTTTGCGAAGGTTTGTAATCGGCAGGGGAACCATCTGCTATCAGCACTAATTTGCCCGCCACTTTCAAATCTTTATAATCGTCTCTTTTATCACCATCGCTAATGCCATAACCCGCAAATACAGCTTCGGAAAAACGCATTTCAGCAGCATAGTTAGTAGCCTGCGGTTGAAAGTCAGTATTGAGTGTCAATGCTACACCATTTACTTTTAGTGTGGCACCCGACATGGAATCTTTATACAATGGATAGAGCTGGCGGTAACTTCCGCTATTGCCCGGTGTTAACCCCAACAATTTAAAATGATTTTCAATATAAGTGGCCGCCCTGTCCAATCCCGGTGATGGTGTTTCCCGGCCTTCCATTTCTTTGCTGGCAATGGTGTACAGGTGTTTCTTCATGTCTTCTACGGTAATAGTAGCAGCCGCTTTCGCAGCACTCTTGTCTTTTTTCTGTGCTGCTGATAATACAGGCAATAAAAGTAAGAGGTAAGCAATAAATTTTCTGGTCATGATTCAATTGTATTAAAAGGGTATATATGCAATACGCTTCGCTAATTTTTATGAAGTTGTAAGTAACGTTGTGTTTGATAAAAATAATCCCTTCCAAGAAGTGGAAAGGAAAAAATGGATGACTGGTTGTATCAGTTAAACACAGGCAATTTTATTAACCCTGTTAGCATGACGTCCGCCTTCAAAATCGGTAGTCATAAAAACACCTACCATTTTTTCGGCATCACCTTCCCTTACAAAACGGGCAGGAATGCAGATAATGTTAGCATCATTATGTTGTCTTACTAAGCTGGCTATTTCTTCGCCCCAGCAAATAGCGGCACGAATGCCTTGGTGTTTATTAGCAGTAATGGCGACACCATTGGCAGTACCACATAATAAAATTCCGAATGCAGCTTCACCACTTTCCACGGCTGCTGCCACGGGGTGGGCATAGTCCGGATAATCAACTGAATCTTTGCTGTGTGTGCCAAAATCTTTGAACGGCAATCCTTCTCCTTCCAAAAAAGAAATCAATTCTTCTTTATAATCATATCCTGCATGGTCGCTGCCGATGGCGATGGGCTTACTGAGGTCGAATGGGCTGTGCATAAATAGTTCAGAGTTTAGAGTTCGGAGTCTGGAGTCAGACGCCGCTGTAAAATTAAGGAACTTCCAGCTCCCGACTTTTGACTAAAGGCTCCTGACTATTTATTAGCTCCATTCTTTTTGTTCTTTCTCCTGCCGTTTGTTGATGCGGGAAGCAATAATTATGCTGGCTTCAAACAATAGGTAAAGCGGAATGGTGACAATGGTAAGACTGAAAGGATCTGTGGAAGGTGTAATAATGGCGGCTGCAATTAAGATGATGATAAAAGCATGGCGGCGATATTTTCTTAAAAATTTTGCGGTAATAAAGCCTACCCTTGCCAGCACCATTACCAGCAATGGCATTTGAAAGAGTACACCAACCCCAACCGTCGTGTAAATCAGGTTTTCTATATAATCAGAAAAATTAGGGAGGTTTATTATTTTATCACTCAAGGTATAAGAGAAATAAAAATTAATCATAAACGGGGTAAGGATATAATAACCAAACAGCACCCCCGAAAAGAAAAGTAACGATACCCAAAATATAACACCTCTTGTTCTCTTTAACTCTTTTGGTGAAAGGGCTGGCCGAATAAATTTCCAAAACTCCCAAAAAACATACGGGAACGCCACTATAAACCCACCGATGAAGGCAATGGTAAAGGTGGAAATGAACTGACCCGTCATCGTATTACTCTGAAATTTTGCATCTACACCGGCCAGGCAAACCATATTGCCCAGACCCAGTGAATGGCTAAGATCGCATAGCCATTTATAGGTAATAAAACTATTGTCAGCTGGAGCAAATAGAACCTTGTCAACAATATCTCTTGCATAAATAAAAACCACGACAGCCCCAATTAATATAGCTATTACCGAACGAATAACATGCCACCGAAGGTCTTCCAGGTGGTCAATAAAAGACATTTCTGACTGCGGGTCTTTCTTTCGTTTACTAAAAAAATCAAGTAATGCCATCCGGGTGTTTTAGAAGAGGGACAAAGATAAGAGGGAATAGGTAGTAGCAAGTGGGAAGTGGGAAATACATGAAACAACATTCTTTAGACAGCTCAAAACTCGCAGCTTCCCTCATTTCAACTTTTTCATCTTCACCATTTCAATTCTTGTATCACTTACAGTAATAATATCAAATTCATAATCATCAATAATAATGCGTTCCTTCTGGCGGGGGATTGTTTCGTGGTAGTTGATAATAAAACCTGACAGGGTCTCCGATTCATCCTCACCAAAGTCAAAACCATATTTTTCTTCGAGATAGTCAATTTCCAACCGCCCGGAAAATAGGTACTCATTTTCAGCTACCTGTTTTTCTACAAATTCCTGGGTGTCGTATTCGTCTTGTATTTCACCAAACAATTCTTCCAGCACATCTTCCATGGTAATAATACCGGCGGTGCCGCCAAATTCATCTACCACCCAGGCTATACTTTTTCTGTCTTTAGAAAATTTAGTAATGAGATCTGCGGCACTCATACTTTCCGGCACGGCGGGTATGGGCAATAATACCGACTGAATAGTGGCCGGTTTTTTAAACAGATCCAACTGGTGAATATACCCTTTGATGTTGTCAATATTATTTTCAAACACAACTAACTTACTGAGATGGGTATCGATAAATTTTTTCTTTACCTCCTCTATGGTAGAGCGGCTGTCCACCCCGATGATTTCTTTTCTTGGCACCAGACACTGCCTGATTTTTACTTTCGGAAGCTCTTGTGCATTTTCCATCAGTTGGGTGTTGCGTTCTTGCCTTTCGTCCATAGCCGTTTGCTGAAAAAGGTGTTTCAGGTCGCTGCGGTTAATGGGTTCTTTGTTTTTATCTAGCCGAATGCTAAATACATATTTCAATATCCATTCTGATAAATCAATAAGACCGGCACCAATAGGATATAATAGCTGGTAAAAAAAATCAGTAACATGTGCCAGTTTGCTAAGTAGTGTATTGCTTTTGGCTCGGAAAAAGGCACGGGGAATAAACTCGGCAAACACCAGCACCACAAAAGTGGCCAAGGCAATTTCAACTATTAAGTGAACGGTGGCAGAACCTACATTCAGGTATTTCCATACCGGCGCCATTACCGTACTTATCTGCAAACCAAGAAATACTAAAAAAATATTGAAGCCAATTAATGTAGCTCCCAAAAAACGGGCTGGCGATTCTACAAACTTTGAAAGTATTTGAAGGGAGGAACCGCCTTGCTTTTTTTTAATTTCAATACTCAGCCTGTTGGCACTATAAAAGGCCATTTCAATACCGGCGAAAAAACCCATCAGCAGCAGAGTGAGAAGAAAAAGGAGTATCGAATTAAAATGAATCATACAGCAAATATAGAAAAATAGCTGCGAGCTACGAGTTGAGAAACTCCCTCACAGCCGCCTCTGCTTCTGCACAAGCTTTTTCTAATTTATCGTTCAGTATTACCCGGTCAAATTGCGATTTAAATGAAAGCTCATAAGCTGCTTTATTGAGCCGGGCTAGTAATGATTCCGGCGTTTCGGTACCTCTTGCACGCAGCCGCCGTTCCAGTTCTTCAATAGACGGCGGTTCTATAAATAACGATAAAGAGTTGTGTGGATATTGCTGCTGAATATTGATGCCGCCTTTTACATCCACATCCAACAGGGGGGCTTTATGTTGTTGCCATATTCTTTCCATTTCACTTTTCAGAGTGCCGTAGTATTTTCCTTCGTACACCATTTCCCATTCTACAAATTGCTGCTGTTCTATTTTTTCTTTAAAATCTTCTATTGCAATAAAATAGTAATCCACCTTATCTTTTTCATTATTGCGGGGCTGGCGGGTGGCGCAGGAAATAGAAAAGGCCAGTTGATCGGGCAGGGCTTTCAGCAAATGCCTTGTTACCGATGTTTTACCGGCACCAGAAGGGGCAGCAATGATGAGGAGTTTGTTTTGGTTGAAAGGCATTTGCAAAGAAAGGGAAAAACACAAAGTAAATGACTATCCGATAACGAACCAGCCAGGTAATTGGTGGTATAAGGTAAAAGGAAAATTAAAAAAAGATAAGGATTTATTTGTCTGCCAGCATAGCAACAAACTCCAACCTATGGAGGCTGCAGCCTTTCGTCCCCGATATTTTTATTCTATTTTTAAGTAAACCAAAAATTCCGATCCTTTATCTAACTCGCTTTTCACCAAAACCCTCCCCCCCGCATTTCTTACAATTTCTTTTACTAAATATAATCCTATCCCTGAACCTTCTATAGCATTTTCTAGTCGATAATACTTTGAAAATATTGCGTCAAACTTACTTTCGTCAATACCAATACCATTATCTTTTACAGATATGACTATAAAATCATTTTCTTTGAAAGTAGTAACTATAATTTTAGGTTGACGATCTGCAGCCTTAAATTTTATGGCATTATTAATTAGATTATAAATAATCGTTCTTAATTTTCTTCTGGAAAAAGTGATTTCGGAGATATTAATTTCACTGGAGATTATTGCATTTGCCGCAATAATATTATCCCTTAACGTAAGCCGAACATCTTCCCATATATGTTCAAAATTTATCAATTCTTCTTGGGCTTTATATTTATGTTCATCCTTTCTTACTTCCGTTAACTCAATAATGAGTTTGTGCATTTTTATTAAAGCATTGTCAACAATTTTCAGTAGGGAGTTGAATTCCTTTTCATCATTGGGGGATACACCTTTAAACAACTCGATTGCAAGTACCAGATTAGCAAGCGGATTTTTTATATCATGGGAAATGGTGTCTAACAAAATTTCATGGTCCGCTATTAGTTTTTCTTGCTCTTTCAAGTCTTTTATGCGCATGGTAATTTCAACAAAAGTTATAATAACACCGTCCGTTTTATTATCCTTCATTTTTACATAGGGAATTATATTCATCTGGTACCAGCGCAGGTCAGTAGTTTGAATTTCTTTTTCAAGAATTTCATTGCTTTTAATAACCTGCTGAATATTTTCAACAATTGATGGAAAACGGAAGTTGTCTTTTATTTCATCTATATGTCTTCCCACATCGTTGGCAGAAAGGGTAAACTGTTTCATTGCAGGAGGTGTAAATTTCTGCAGTTTCAAATCTCCATCTACAAACAATTGTGGAATTATCGTATTCCTAAAATAATTTTCCAATTCATCATTATGTTCGATAAGTTCTTGTATTTGTTGATTTTTGTCAAACATTTTGTACAATATTTATAGTCATTTGTGAGAGGCGTAGGGTGTTCAAAAGGGTTGCATTTTGTATATAAATATACGCTTCTGCATGCATAGGGGAGTGCTAATTTTCAATACAAAACTTTGCAAGATGATTGTTTTGAAATTCCGTATTCTACATTGTCAGATGCTATGCCTGATTGGCAAATTATTTATCATTTTTCACAAAAGGAAACTATGCTCTGAGGGGTTTATCCAATAGACTCAGTTATGGCAAGTAAAAGAGGTGGATAAAAACAATACAGCGATTAAAGTACATACTTTTTTATAATGAGAAAGTAGTATTGTTAGTGAATTTTACTTTGCAACAATTCTTTTACTCCACCAAACCACTCCTCTTTCAAGATACTTAAAATAATACTATTTCTTCTTCCGCCTTGTGCTGTAGGCATGTGGTTGCGAAGTATGCCTTCTTCCACGCAGCCGATGGCTTTCATGGCTGCCACACTTCTGGCATTGTTAGCATCGGCTCTAAATTCTAATCGCTCCATTCCCCATTCTTCAAATACATAAGTGGCTAACAGTAATTTGCAATGCCGGTTCAATCCTGATCGTTGAAAATTTTTGCCATACCAGGTGTAGCCAAGCTGTGTAGTAAACCACGGTTGTTGTATATCATAAAACCGGGTACTGCCGGCGTAGCGGTTTTCTTTTTTATCAAAGATGATAAAAGGGTATTCCTTTTTATCGGTTAGGTTATTAACCGCTGTTGCCAAATATTTTTTAAGATTTTCTTCACCGGCTGCTGTTACTAATCCAAACTTCCATAATTCTGGTTCGTTCAAAGAAAAGGGTAGGAGGTTATTAAAATCACTTTCCTGTATGGGGCGCAGCAATACTCTTTCGTTTTCGAGAATGGGTTGTTGTTCAAAAATGT
>JANORJ010000264.1:0-2565 GCA_031415255.1 Chitinophagaceae bacterium
TTTGTTGATGCAGCTGAAAAACTGACCTTACCATTATCTACCAATTTAATTACAGCTGCTAATTTTTCGGCACTAATTGGAAAATCAACTACCTCTTTATTGTTTTCATTCAGCCATGATTTAACCGGCCCAAGCATCCAGTTGGCAGCCGCCTTACAGTTTGTTGTATACTTAATTATTTTTTCAAAATAATCAGAAAAGATTTTTTCTTCTGTCAGTACTGCCGCATCGTACTCCGATAGTTTTAGTTCCGAAGTATATTTTTTTATTCTTTCCTCCGGTAATGTAGAAATGCTTTGACGAATCCGTTCTATAAATTCATCTTGCAAATAAAAAGGAGTTAGATCCGGTTCGGCAAAATAACGATAGTCATCGGCATCTTCTTTATCCCGGATGGCAGCAGTAGTTCCGTTGTTCGCATCAAAACTTAATGTTTGCTGTTTGATTGTTTCACCATTTTCCAGCACATCTATTAACCGTTTTGCTTCTATCTCAATAGCTCTTTTTACATTTCGGATGGAGTTCAGGTTTTTTACTTCTACCCTGGTGCCGAGTTTTGTATCACCCTTTTTACGAACAGAAATATTAGCATCGCAACGAAGGCTGCCTTCTTCCATATTGCCATCGCAAATTTCTAAATAACGAACCAGTTTTCTTACTTCGGTTAAATAAGCAAAAGCTTCATCACCACCTCTGAGGTCGGGTTCGCTTACAATTTCAATTAGTGGAGTGCCTGCCCGGTTGTAATCAATACTTGTATTTTCCGCATCTACATCATGCAGGCTTTTACCAGCATCTTCTTCCATGTGAATACGATTGAGCTGGATATTTTTTTCGCCATTCGTTGTTTTAATTTTTATAAAACCACCCCCACAGATAGGTGTGGTGTGCTGAGAAACCTGATAGCCTTTTGGCAGATCAGGATAGAAATAATTTTTACGGGCAAAATAGTTTTGCTTTTCAATGGTGCAATGACAGGCCAGCCCCATTTTAATAGCATACTCAATAGCTTTTCTGTTCATTTTAGGCAGTGTGCCGGGATGGCCTAATGTAATGGGGCTTACATGTGTGTTGGGTTCGGCACCAAAGGCAATGCTATCGCCACAAAACAATTTGCTTTGTGTAAGCAACTGGGCATGCACTTCCAATCCCACTACTATTTCATATTCATTTTGCTCTGCCATAATTTAAAAGTCCGCCTTCGCTAAAGCTACGGCGGACAATGCAAAAATAGCCCATTTGTGGCAGAGGTTGATGTGGGTTTTCGTTAAAAACAAATGCCCCTTGGTTTTAACGCAAGGGGCATTCCACACACCAGAGAAAACTATTATCAATATAGTATTACAGATCGGCTGTTTTTATTTTGCGGGGCATTTTCACTTCTATATTCTGCGTTTTGCCTGCCCGTTGTAATTTAATCATCACAGAAACTTTGTCTTTGCTTTCTTTAATCACTTTCACTATATCATCGGTACTGTTCACTGCTTTACCATCCACTTCGGTTACCACATCATTTTCTTTAATGCCAGCTTTTTCAGCATTGCTTTCATCATCCACTTCAATTACTTTAACACCTTTTCCATCATCCGTATCCTCAACAGATAAACCAAGTTTGGGAGTACTGCCAGACCAGCTAAAATTTTGTCCCTCTTTAAGGGCTCGGGGTGTTGTAAATGTTCTGGGCATTATTTTATCAAGATTCAAATTCATATCATTTAAACTCTTGAAATCAAATGATTGAAATGGAGTGTTTGCATTATCATTATACATTCCTTTCCATTTGCCAAGTTCTGCCGTAGCTTTTTGTTCTTTTTTATCTCTCAGGTAAGTCACAGTTACTTTGTCGCCGGGTTTATGAGCTTTGATAGCGGCTGATAAATCATCAGGGGTTTCTATTTTTTTATCGCCAACTTTGGTAATTATATCGCCTTCTTTTAATCCCATTTTTTCTGCTGCTCCATCTTTACTCACAGTATTTACTTCGGCACCAAGCTCAGCTTTTTCAGTAGTAACACCGAGCATGGCCCGGTTGGCATCTTCCTTAAAAAATTTAAAATTATCTCCCCCATTAAAATTCATGTTGCCTTTTAATCCGGAAATTTTTGTCCGAAATTCCAAATTTTTTAAATTATTTAGCCGGACGGTAATGTCGCCATCCTTGTCTTTATACTCATCTAATGATTTTCCATTGATGGTAATTTTATCCCCTTTTATTTCTACCACCACTTTTTCATCTTTATCACTTTTACGGGTGATGATTATCTGCTGCACATCCTTCTTTTCTTTTACTTCTTTTTCTTCTTTAACCTCTTTTTGAGCCAGTAAGGAAGCAGGTGCAAGCAACGCTGCCGTAACGATAAAGGCAGTAAATTTTAACCAAGTATGTTTCATGTTTTTCGTTTTAATAATTTATGCCGATTATTCATCGGCACTATACCAAAACAAGCTGGATTATTTATAGCCTCTTATTGGTATAGTCTACGTTAATCTTCGTAGGTCAAATATAAAGACATTTTTCGAAATACGAAATGTTTCGCAAATGTTAAAAGTCACCTCAATTTTGAA
>JANORJ010000265.1:0-12115 GCA_031415255.1 Chitinophagaceae bacterium
AATTTGCCCGGGTGTGCAATAACCACACTGAAATCCATCATGTTTTATAAATGCTTCCTGCATGGGATGCAGTTGATCCCCATTTGCCAAACCTTCTATCGTCGTAATTTTTTTTCCTTCATTCATTACGGCCAGCGATAAACAGGAATTGATTCGTTTACCATCCACATGCACGGTGCAGGCACCACATTGTCCGTGGTCGCAACCTTTTTTGGTGCCAGTAAGATTTAATTGCTCCCGCAAAAGATCTAGCAGGGTAACTCTTGGTTCTACAGAAAGTTTTTGCAGTACACCGTTTACTTCAATGTTCAACGGTATCTTTTCAAACAGGGCCGCAATCCGTTCATCATTTTCGCCAGCTTTTACCAATGCAGGCGAAGCAATAGCCAAAGCAGCCAGAGCAGTTGATTTTTTTAGAAAATCCCTCCGTCCTTCGTTTTTGTTGTGTGTGTCCATAACATTCAATATGTAAACTAAATTTAGCCCTTCCGCCCATAGTAAAAAAATGATTATTGATAGAAGGCGCAGTAAAACGGGTTTGTCCATCATTTGCACTGTTTTATACAATACTAACTGCACAGAAAGCCTATTACTTATCTTTGCCCCTAATCAGAAAATTTTAATATTCGGGGTCAAACTCGTAACTATAAATTTATAACCCGAAACTGTTTTATGGATCGCATTTACTTCGATAACGCCGCTACCACAGCCCTTGACAAGGAAGTGCTGGATGCTATGTTGCCTTACATGACCACTCATTTTGGTAATCCTTCTTCTATTTATTCGTATGGTAGAGAGAGCAGAATGGCTATTGAGTCGGCACGGAAAACGGTGGCGAGAATTCTGAATGCACATCCGGGAGAAATTTTCTTTACCAGCGGCGGTACCGAAAGCGATAATATGGCCATCACTGCGGCTATTCATGATTTGGGATGCAGGCATATTATTACTTCTGCCATTGAGCATCATGCAGTGTTACATGCAGTAGAACATTTGGATAAAAAAGAT
Organism: Chitinophagaceae bacterium; assembly: GCA_031415255.1. GTDB lineage: Bacteria > Bacteroidota > Bacteroidia > Chitinophagales > Chitinophagaceae > JJ008. The sequence continues at coordinate 1,009 of JANORJ010000265.1, forward strand.
ATTGTAACAAGCAGTTTCGTAAAACTGTTACCTGATGGACATATTGACCTCAACGATTTACAAGAACAACTGGCTGCGCATACAGAACGTTGCTTTGTAAGCCTGATGCATGCTAATAATGAAATTGGTAACATACTGGATATTTATGCAGCAGGAGAAATTTGTAAAAAATACAATGCCATCTTTCATTCAGACACCGTGCAAACGGTGGGGCATTATAAATTAGACCTTCGCCGCAAGCCGGTTCATTTTGCCACCGGTGCAGGCCATAAATTTCATGGACCGAAAGGAGTGGGAATTTTATATGTGAATGATAATATCAAAATTAACCCTGTTATTTTCGGCGGCGGTCAGGAACGTAACATGCGGGCCGGAACAGAAAACCTGTATGGTATTGTTGGTTTTGCAAAAGCATTGGAATTGGCGGATGCGAGTATGGAAAAAGAAAGTGCTTATATCCAGTCTTTAAAAGATTATATGATTGCACAATTGAACAATAATATTCCGGGTGTGCAATTCAATGGCGATTATGCAGGTAACAGTCTTTACACGGTATTGAATGCAGCTTTTCCTAAAACGGAGAAATCAGAAATGTTACTCTTTAGTTTGGATATGCAGGGCATTTGTGTATCGGGCGGCAGTGCTTGCAGTAGCGGTGCCGATGTAGGCAGTCATGTTATCAGGGCTATCAGTACAAACCCAAACCTAGTGCCGGTTCGTTTTTCTTTTAGTAAGCATAATACAAAAGATGAAGTAGATGTGGTGATTTCGAAATTGAAAGAACTTATTTGATGCAACGCTTTGCAAACAGCGGTTGTCACCAAAAAAAGAAGATTATGAAAAGTCTATATTTCAGCTTACTATTAACAATACTATTTGTTTCCTGTAAAAAGGACCAGAAGGATACATGCACAGCAGACCTTGCTTTTAACAAAGTCATAATTTTCAACAGCTCAAGTGTAGCAACTGGCATACAGTTTCAGACTGAAGCATACGGAGCCAATCTTTGTTACAACTTTTCTCATTTTGCCATCCAAAAAACAGGAGATAAGACTTACGATATTTATGCAAAAGCATCGATTCCTTGTGGTCAACCTGTATGTGCAGAGGCATTATACTTTACCAGCAATACCGGAAGGATTGAAGGAGTAACAGCAGGCACTTACACACTCCGCTTTTATAACTACGACGGCCTGTTTACTTCAATATCCGTAACTATAGTTTAAAAAATAAATTTGGCCGATTACGAAATATTCGTAGATTTACGAAAATTTCGTAGTAATGGATAAATTAACTCATGTAGAAGAAGAAGCCATGCAGGCCGTATGGCGCACTGGTGAAGGCAATGTAAAAGCCTTTATGGAACATCTTGATGAAGCCATTCCTTATACCACCGTCGCTTCCACCATTAAAAATTTAGAGAAGAAAGGATTTATGAGCAGTCGCCTGATAGGGAATGCGTACCTATATAAACCTGCCGTTACAGAAGATGAATACAAAAAGAAATTTATGAACGGGGTAGTGAAAGAATATTTTGATAACTCATATAAAGAGCTGGTCAATTTTTTTGTGGAGCAAAAAAAACTTTCAGCCAAAGAATTGAAAGAGATTATCACCATGATTGAAAAAGAAAAATAATTAATCATTGCAACTTATTTGTATGCCATTTCTTTTTATCTACATATTGAAGCTCTCTGTCAGCCTTGCAGTAGTATTTCTTTTTTATCATTTTCTACTCCGTAAACTAACTTTTTACAACTGGAACCGCTGGTACCTGTTGGGTTACACCTTGCTTTCTTTTGTAATTCCGTTCCTTAATATTACCCCCGCTTTGCATAAAAATGAATTGACAGATGTTTCGGTGGTGCAATGGGTGCCGTTACTTTATTCACCTAGTGCAAACACTTCATTTGCAATTGAAAATATCCTGTTACTACTTATTATTACAGGCATGCTTATTTTACTTATACGATTGATTGTACAATTCATTTCATTTAGAAGGATGAAGAAGAAGGCAACATTTATTTCGGATGACGGAATTCGTCTATACCAGGTGAATGAATCTATTATTCCTTTTTCTTTTGGAAATGCTGTATTCATCAACCGCCACTTGCATACTGCAGAAGAGTTGGAAGAAATTATCCGCCACGAGTTTGTGCATGTAAAACAGCGGCATAGTATTGACGTTATGCTCGGCGAAATTCTTTGCCTGCTAAACTGGTTTAATCCTTTTGCCTGGTTGCTCCGCAAATCAATCCGGCAGAATCTGGAATTTATTGCCGATAATAAAGTAATTGAAAACGGCTTCAACAAAAAACAATATCAATACCTGTTGCTGAAAGTAATTGGCAACAATCAATTTAGTATAGCTCCTAAGTTTAATTTTTCTTCTTTAAAAAAACGTATAGCCATGATGAACAAAAACAAATCAACAAAAATGCACTTGCTCCGTTTCTTGTTTCTGCTGCCGGTGCTTGCCTTTATCCTTGTTTCTTTTAGAAAAGATATCGGGGATACATTATCAGGAAAACAAAAACATTTACAGTTATTACCAGTAGCTGATGCAACGGACACTATTCCGGAAACAACCAAGCCCAATAACAAAGGCTATATCATTAATGTAAAAGACAAAAAGGGTGAATGTTTGCTGGTGATAAAAGATAAAACCGGTAAAGAAGTTAAAAGATTATTATTGACTGATTGGAATACAGCTTCCAAAAAATATGAAGCCCTTTATGGTGAAATACCACCACCGCCACCACCTACTGCACCCCAAGCACCAGTGTCGGCAACAGAATCTATGGCACCTGTTGCACCAATATCACCCATACCACCTGTGTCAACCACCACACCCCTGCCACCAGCAGCTCCAATCAAAAGCGAACAGCTGAATTCGGTGGTAGTTGCACTTAAAGAAAACTCAAAAGCTGTTGATGCCTCATTAGATGGGCCGGGTAATCCTAATTCAGTTTATATAAAGGGTTCGATTGAAGTAAAAAGCGATTTACCCGATAATGTAGTGTATATAATAGACGGTATTATCGAAAGTAAAAAAGTGATGAATACTTTAGACCCCCAATCTATCGAATCAATAAATGTTCTTAAAGGACAGTCGGCTACTGCACTGTATGGAGAAAAAGGTAAGAATGGGGTTATTATTATTACAACTAAGAAAGGAGCAGCTATAAAAAAGAATGAAGTGCAGCTATAAGTTTACCAGCTTCAATGCTGAATAAAATTTCATTACAAATAATACCACGGATTCCGCTTGGCAGCCCATATATACCTGCGCATATTGCGCCAGAAAGCCAGCACCATGTAAATAATAATCGGAGAGCCCACCGTCAGCAGAGAGGTGTACATAAAGTACTGTCTTATCTTGCTGGTAGAGATACCCATCCTGTTGCCGATGGCCGAACAAACGCCAAATGCGTTCCACTCAACAAAGCTTTTGAATTTGTTCATACACTAAAGTATCATTTTTTTTGAACAATAGAAACAGGTGTTAATAAAGAATTCCCCTAATCGCTTTGAAATATAATTTTTTCCTGCCCAAACAATTGATATCCATCTTTTTCAATAAAAAGTAAATAGGTTCCGGCTCTCAGCTTTTTTTGTGGTAATGTAATCACACCTTTTCCATTTTGGGCATTAAAAACTGCCCGGTGAACTACTGCGGAAGTAATGTTTTGAAGTGACGCCGTGTATAGGCCTCCAGCAATATTATTTACAGTTATTGATTCACCGGGTCTTACAAGTGTTGGATATATTTTCCAGCCCTGTTGCTTTTGATTGATAGTTAACTTAACAACCTGACTGTATATTTTGGAACCGGTAACAGATTCAATTTGTAAACGGTAATAAAAATTTCCTGTTCCCGGACTTTCCTGGTAACTCCTATTTACATCACTATCATATTGGTAAGAAAAAACCGGAATAAAAGTAACGGCATCTTCTGACCGCTCTAGATTGATTATCGTACCACCAGCGAGGCTGGTTAGATTCCAGTTTAATATTGCATCAGTATATTGAACGCTGCCTTTAAACAACGTAACTAATGAATTGGCTAATGCCTGATTGGTTCCATAAAAAGTATTGATAGATATAAGATCAAGTCCACCTCCCTGCGCCTCAGTGGTCGTGGTAGGAAATACGGCAGCATTACTTGTATTTAATATTTGAGCTGATGTTGGATTAGCAGTACCATCAGGACCAAGCAGACAATAGCCATAAATAATCTGGTTTGCCACGACTCCTAAATCTGACAGGGAGAAAAAAACACCGCCTATTTCCTGATTTACATTCGATGAAACCCGCAAGTATGTATCAGCGGGGTCTTTTCGTAACACATAAGCAGCTAATAGTTTATTGCCACTGGCAATAGTTGGATGACCCCAACTACCGTTATTGGAACTATTGCCTGCTGTGCAGTTTTTTGTTGCACCAAACGACGTGGGATTATTACTTCCATCAATGCTTAGGATGGCAGCAATACGAAACCCATCATGGGCATTGTTATTTCCCCTTTCACACAAAACAAACCCGGCATCTGCAGGAAGTGAGGTGGCGATACCGGTTGTAAAAACCACATCTACTCTTTCTATATTATTATTATTTCCATCACCATTACTGGCATTGGTAAAAACATTATCTGTTCCATGGTTTAATACATTGTTATTAAGAAACTCCGCCATGTCATCATTGTACGGGGCTTTAAAATCAAGTTGACGTGGAGTGACACAACTGGTAGCTGAAGCTGCAGTTGTTTCGCTATAAAGTATGTTCCGGGTGCCTGTCACAGTCGCATTATTTACTCTTCTCAGTTTTACTTCTACACCAGGAGATCCTGCTACCACATATGTTTTTGAATTAGCCGTAAAACTTGTCAGCTTTAATTGATTGTCTGTTCCATTACTCCACGTATAGGTATAGTTATTACTGTTGCAGGATGAAAAAGTACCCGGACTTGTAGGGTAGGCTGTATAGCTAGTTACTGACGAGGATGCCTGAACATAATTAGCTGTAAACTGTAGCACTGGGGATTGCGACAGAGCTTTAGGCGGGTACAGCAATACGCATAGATGCATAGCTATCATAGGGCCTGCAAAGCTGGCTTTTTGTAGGGTGGATTTTAACAACAGGATAAAGCTAAACTCAATACTTCTGTATCAGAATCTTAATGCCTTTTATGTTTGTGAATTAAGTGAATTCACTGTTTTCAGGTAAGCAATTATGCCTCCTTTAATGGAATAATGAAAAGATTCGTTCTTCATTTTTTTAAAGCCTCTCATTTAATTAACTTCGCAAGACTTAAATGTGCTGATTAGTAAAGGTGCTAATTTGCTGATGGGATTGTGCTTGATACCAGTCCTCATTAATTTAGTTCATCAGTTGTATAATTAGCATATAGAAGTTTATTATCTCACTATCAAATTATTCTACATGGTATTTGACCTCGATCTCATTAAAAAAATTTATGCTGATTTGCCCGGTAAAGTGGCCGCTGCCAGAAAATTGATTGGCAAACCTTTAACCCTCACAGAGAAAATTCTGTATGCTCATCTATATGGAGCATTGCCTGCTGCACCTCACAGCCGTGGAAAAGATTATGTGGATTTTGCCCCAGACCGTGTGGCTATGCAGGATGCAACGGCTCAAATGGCGTTACTTCAGTTTATGACCGCAGGCCGCAGCAAAGTAGCGGTACCCTCTACGGTGCATTGCGACCATCTTATACAAGCAAAAGTGGGTGCAACAAAAGATTTGGAAATAGCTATAGAAACAAATAAGGAAGTATATGATTTCCTGTCGAGCATTTCTGATAAATACGGAATCGGTTTCTGGAAAGCCGGTGCCGGTATCATTCACCAGGTAGTGTTAGAAAATTATGCTTTTCCCGGAGGAATGATGATTGGAACGGATTCTCACACTCCGAATGCTGGTGGTTTGGGAATGGTGGCAATTGGTGTTGGTGGTGCTGATGCAGTTGATGTAATGGCGGGGTTGCCATGGGAATTGAAAATGCCAAAAGTTATCGGTGTAAAACTAACCGGTAAAATGAGTGGCTGGACAAGTTGTAAAGATGTAATTCTTTGGGTGGCCGGACAATTGACTGTAAAAGGGGGAACCGGTGCCATTATTGAATATTTTGGCGAAGGTGCAGATAGCATGAGTGCAACAGGAAAAGGAACGGTGTGTAATATGGGTGCAGAGGTTGGGGCTACCTGTTCATTATTTGCTTATGATGAAAAAATGAGTGCATATCTGAAAGCAACAGGCCGTGAAGAAGTGGCTGCATTAGCTGATGGAGTAAGAGAACATCTTCGTCCGGATGCAGAAGTATATGCTGACCCAGCAAAATATTATGACCAGGTTCTTGAACTTGATTTGAATACATTGGAGCCTTATGTAAATGGGCCATTTACTCCAGACCTTGCTACGCCTATTTCTAAAATGGCTGCTGCAGTAAAAGAAAATGGCTGGCCTGCAAAATTGGAAGTAGCATTGATTGGCAGTTGCACCAACTCTTCGTATGAAGATATAAGCCGAAGTGCTTCTATCGTGGAAGATGCAGTAAGCAAAGGATTAAAAGCAAATTCTGAGTTTACTATTACTCCCGGTAGCGAATTGGTTCGTTTTACTATTGAAAGAGATGGCTTCATTAATACATTTGAAAAAGTAGGTGGTGTAGTATTGGCCAATGCCTGTGGACCTTGTATTGGTCAATGGGCAAGACATATAGATGACCCGAACAGAAAGAATACAATCATTACATCTTTTAATAGAAATTTTGCGAAGCGTAATGATGGTAATGCAAGTACCCATGCATTTGTGGCAAGTCCAGAAATAGTAACAGCTATGGCGATTGCTGGCACAATTGCATTTAATCCATTAACAGATAAATTGAAAAATGCAAGTGGTGAAGAAGTGTTATTAAAAGAACCAACTGGTTTTGAATTACCACCAAAAGGATTTGATGTAGAAGATGCCGGTTATCAGGCACCTGCTGCGGATGGTAGCGGCATTTCTGTAAAAGTGGCTGCTGATTCCAAACGTCTGCAATTACTGGAGCCTTTCAAAGCATGGGAAGGAACAGATGTTAAAGGCTTGAAATTATTGATTAAAGCAAAAGGAAAATGTACGACTGACCATATATCAATGGCTGGCCCTTGGTTAAAGTTCCGTGGGCATTTGGATAATATTTCCAACAACATGCTGATCGGTGCTATCAATTTTTACAATGAAAAAACTGACACTGTAAAAAATCAGTTGACAGGTGAATATGGTGCAGTACCCGCTACAGCAAGAGCATATAAAGCAGCTGGTGTTGGTAGTATTGTTGTGGGTGATGAAAACTATGGTGAAGGTTCATCAAGAGAGCATGCTGCAATGGAACCAAGGTTTCTTGGAGTAAGAGCAATATTGGTAAGAAGCTTTGCCAGGATACATGAAACCAATTTGAAGAAACAAGGGATGCTCGGATTAACTTTTGCCAACAAAGAAGATTACGATAAAATTCAGGAAAACGATAGTATTGATATTGTTGGCCTCACATCTTTTGCTCCTGGAAAATCATTGACAGTTGTATTAAATCATAAAGATGGTTCTGTTGATAATGTTATCGTGAATCATACCTATAATGAACAGCAGATTGAATGGTTTAAAGCTGGTGGTGCATTGAATGTGATTAGAGCACAGGCGGTTAAATAAATATTTATTTTTATTGATATGTAAGGGCTTTGCATTTGCAAAGCCTTTTTTTATTTGATTAAAATGGTGGGGCAAATTTTCTACAATTTTACCCGTAACACATCTTTTGACCAATTTTAATGACGAATTAGTATGATTATCAGGATATAAATAAATTGGTATAGAAGTTGGCTTAATAGCCCAAACAACTATATCAAATATGAAAACATTATTTTTTCTTTTAGGCTCTTTTTTTATTGGCAGCCTAGCCTTTTCACAAATACAATCTAATGGTACCGTTACATTAAATGTAAAAGGCATCCGAACAAGTAAGGTAGCTGTAGATAACCGATACTACGATATCAGCAATACAACCGTTAATGAAGAAGAGACTGTTGTTATTAATAGCCTTGCAAACGGGCAACATTCATTGGAGATAGTACGCAGAAATCAGTATAACAGGACTATTAGTTCTACATCAACATTTACTTTAAGGGAAGGCTATGATTTGATTATTAATATTAATGCCACAGGTGGAATTAGTTCAACTGAGAAACGATCCATTAATCAAGAAGTTGGGAATGCTATTCCAATTTCTTCCACTGTTTATAATAAACTATACGCTGCAACAAAAAAGAAAACATCTTCAGTTTTAAGAACTACATTTCTGGAAAATGAATTTACGAATACCAATAAAAGGTTTACTTCAAAACAAGCAAGTGGCCTGATTCAATTGGTTAATTCTGAAAGCATGAGATTTAAACTGGCTAAACTTTCTTATACAAGTATTACAGATAAAGAGAATTTTTCATTAGTTGCTGGTCTTCTTAATAGTACTGCTAACAAAAATGAATTAAATGATTATATAGCATCACTTCCAGATTATAATGAAGACGATGATGACGATGAAGCTAATACTTTTACGCCTATTACAGATGCAAAATTTAGGATAATCTTAAATGAAGTAAACGTAGAATCTTCGATGAGCGATAAGAATTATTATCTTATTAATTTTTTCAGTAAAGAGTTTAATTATTACACTTCTTCGCAGGCAAGACAGCTTATTCAGTTAATCAATTCTGAATCGGAAAGATTTATTCTGGCTAAAACAGCCTACAGAGGCATTACTGACCGGGAAAATTATAACCTGGTGTATCAGTTGTTAAATAGCACATCAAACCGTTCAGAGCTTACTGCTTATATTAAGTCGTATGATAATGCTAATATAGGAATTGCCATGAGTGCAGTTGTTTTTAATAAACTATATCAATCTGTTTATTCTCAAAATAGCGCAACATCCAGGTATAATGCAATTAATACAGCTTTCACTACACAGGGTAATTATTTTACAGTAGCTCAGGCAAAGCAAATGATTCAGCTTGTAAATGTGGAAAGCAGCCGGTTACAGTTATCAAAGACAGTTTATCAGGTTTTGGTTGACCGGGCAAATTATGCACAGTTGAATGAGTTGCTTTCAACGGCAAGCCGGAATGAACTTTATGCGTATGTAAACAATTACGACAATTCCATTGGCTTTGGTGATAAAACCCCGATGAATGATGCAGCTTATAACCAGTTATATAAAAGTATAAGTGATTCATGGAGTTCTTCTTCAAGGGTTAATCTTACTGCCAGTGCTTTTAATAACTACAGTAATTATTTTACTACTTATCAGGTACGTAATCTACTGTTACTAATCAATACTGAAAATGATAGACTTTTATTGGCCAAAAATTCATATGATAATGTGACCGACCCCAATAATTTTAGCCAGTTGTATGATTTATTCAGTAGTACTAATAGCAAAAATGAACTAGCAAATTATGTTGCAGGTGTGCAAAACGGAACTGGAATAACAGTTAAAACCCCCATGACAGAAGCTGAGTTTAATAGTATTTACCGGAGTTTACAGTTTACATTTGGTATTGGAGCAAAAATGAGTGCATTGACAGGAATATTTAATACGGAGACAAATTACTTTACAGTTGCACAGGCGAAACAACTTTTGCAAATGGTAAGTGCTGAAAATAACAGGCTGGAGTTATCAAAATTGTCTTACAACAATATCACCGACCCCACAAACTTTAGCCAGGTGTATGATATTTTTTCTGCACAAGCAAGCAAAGATGAATTAGCTGCATATGTGGCCACTAATGCATACTCGAGTAATTAAACTGAAAAGATAAGTCAGTACGCCGAAAAAAATAAACCACAATTACTTCAGGTAGTTGTGGTTTTTTTTAATGCCATCCATGTCCACATAGCACCGGCAAGGTCGGCTGCGCCGAAAACTATTAAAGCAGGTGAAACATAATCAAGCAATACAAAGACTGGAAAGGAAGCAAATACAAAAAACCTTGTAGGAATAGTGTGTTTGAAAAAGACATGTATGTTCTCTGCACCAGCACGGTGATAATAATAGCCTAAACAAAAAGCCAGTACACCCACCACCCGTATCCATACCTCATTTGTTTCAGGTATTTGCATTGTTTTGAGTAAGAGGTTGGGTATAGCAATCAGTGTAAGGCTCACTACATACAGGTAAAAACCGAAATAGCAGACAGATTTTGCGGCAGCAGTCATTGTGGTTGGGTTTAATAATAATAAAAATTTTCTATAAAGAAATTAGTACAAGGTAAGAATATATAGGTTGTATTGAGGTCGTAATTTACCCAGTCTTTTGGCCTCATCAAAAGACCGGATAACTTTTTATTGCCTTCCAGTAACACCAGATGATGCGTTGATTGATGCAAGAACTCTTCCATTCGGAAGTTCACTTGAAGAATAAAACAACTTTAGTGTATTGTCTTTCTTTTTAAAACTCAGAATGTCATTTACATTCACTGCCATAGGTGAAACGGGAGTAACGGCATCAGCATAACGAAATTGTTTTAAGACTTTGTTTTGACCATCTTTAACTGTGATAATTCTGTTTTTGCCAACTTTTCCGCAGTGGTGATACTTGATGGTTAGTTTGTCATTATTCCCACTTGAATTGAGTTGCAGGCTTTCTACGGTATTCATATCCCCACCGAATTGTTGCAATACTACTTTGTTATTCAGGTAAATTTCAAAACCTTCGCCACCCGGTTTTGGTAAAAAAGAGAATAGTATTGTACACATAGCAAACAGCAACATTGTTTTTCTGTTAATCGATTTCATAAATTATACTTTTAAGGTTAAAGAATAAAAGAAAAAATTGACAGCACAAATGAACGATAGGGAAAGGCTGTATGAAAAATCCTTTGACGAGCGGGGCGGTTGGCTTGATGTACTACAAAACTGGTTATAAAAAAACAGGAGCTTTTACCTATTTTCACATCACATTTTATATATGCAACGACTAAAACCAGAAGTGGACATTGTGCAGGATATTCTAAAAGCAGTACTGGTAGCTCAGCCACATTCATCATTTACA
>JANORJ010000266.1:0-1658 GCA_031415255.1 Chitinophagaceae bacterium
CGATGCGCAATAACAATACTGGTTCTGTTCTGCATCATATTGTTAATAGCATCTTGTACCAAACGTTCACTTTCTGTATCGAGAGATGAAGTGGCTTCATCTAAAATAAGTATCGGTGGATTTTTTAATACAGCTCTGGCAATGGTTAACCGTTGTCTTTCGCCACCACTCAGCTTGCTGCCACGGTCGCCGGTATTACTTTTATAGCCACCTTCTTTTTTAATAATAAAATTATGGGCATTGGCAATTTTTGCAGCGGCTATTATTTGTTCTTCTGTAGAATCTTGTTGACCTAAAGCGATATTATTGGCAATGCTATCATTAAATAAAATTGGTTCCTGAGTTACAATGCTCATCAGGCTACGGACAGAATGCAGGGAATATTCTTTAATATTTATTCCGTCAATTAATACTTCACCACTAGTTACATCATGAAATCTTGGAACTAAATCAGCCAACGTTGATTTACCAGCACCCGATGAACCTACCAACGCAATTGTTTTTCCTTTGGCAACAGTAAAATTGATGTCGTCTAGAATAACAGCATCATCATACGCAAACCGCACATTCCTGAATTCAATGGCAGTGGTAAAAGCTTGTAATTGTTTACCATTGGGATTGTCATCCACCGTAATAGGTGTATTAAGTATCTCTTCAATCCGGCTGATGGCCGCCGCACCTTTCCGCATATTGCTGAAATTTGTGGATAGTGCTTTCGCCGGATTAATGATATTGTAAAAGATACCGAGGAAGCCGAGAAAAGCCGACGCTTCGATAAAGTTGCCTTGCAATACTAATCTTCCGCCATAATATAATACGGCTGTAAAAAGAATAACACCCAGTACTTCTGAAAGTGGTGAAGCCAGATCCCGACGATAAGAAATATTGTTTTTTGCTTTTAATAAACTCTCATTATTTTTTAAAAACCGGTTACGTAGTAATTTTTCAATATTAAATGCTTTTATCACCCGCAAACCAGTCAGTGTTTCATCAATGATAGAAAGAGATTCTCCTGATTTGTTGGCTACTTCCTGTGAATGTTTTTTTAATGACCGGGTGATGCGCCCAATTACTAAACCCAGCACGGGTATTAGAATTAGAATAAACAAAGTAAGCTGTGTACTGATAAGGAATAAAACAATCAGTGTAACAATAATAGTAAGGGGGTCCCGTATCCAGCCTTCAAATGTACCTACCACAGAGCCTTCTACTTCTCCCACATCATTGGTCATTCTGCTCATCAGGTCACCCTTTCTCTTTTCAGTAAAAAAGCCGATAGGTAACCGCAGTACTTTGTCGTAGAGGTCTTCCCGAAGGTGATTTACAATTTTATTTTTTAATGGATTGAGAACATATAAGGAGAGATACAAAAAAAAATTTTTTAGCAAAATAAAACTCACCATCAACAGGCAGATGAAGCCTAGTGTAGTTATTTTGCCTTTTGAGCTAACTGAATCGTTTAAAAAATCGTTTACATATTGAATAGCCGGATTGCTACTGGTGGTAGTAATGCCCTCCCCACCCAAAAAAATAAGCTGGAGAAAAGGCATCAGCATACCGATAGAAACAATGGAAAAAACGATGCTTAAAAAAGTAAACAGGAAGTAAAGAGCAATCTTTCCTTTATAGGCACTTAGGTATTGAAAAATTCTTGAGTA
>JANORJ010000267.1:0-2042 GCA_031415255.1 Chitinophagaceae bacterium
TAATGATTCGTAGTTTTTTCTATTTGTATTTTGAACTATTGCCTGTCCAGTTTCTAATTTATACTTCTCTATTGCCTTTGTAAGCAAATAAATAATTTCCTCTTTACCAGTTTTAATATTCTGCATAACTAAATAACAATAAGCCGATTATGAAATTTCGGAAACTACTTAAACCGTTTCGGAAACTAAGGTACTGATTTTGTAATAATTCTGAAGTCATCTAAAGGGCATAGGTGATAATCATTACTTTATCTTGTTAAGGATTTTTTTCCTTTAAATGATTGCCAAAACTTATGCGTATGAAAAAATTAGTATGCCCCTTTATTAATTGCAGTTCTCAAAAAATCAGCGTTTTTGCTGGAATTATCTTTTTTATTGGCTTATCGGTTTTTCCAAAAACACATTTATTCGCCCAAACTAGCGGATTAGTGATAGAAAAAGCAACGGGCAGACCGCTGGAGGGAGTTAATGTTACAGTAAAAAACGAGAAAAACGGAATAACAACGAATAGTGTAGGACGGTATCTGATAAAAGTTGATAATCCACAAAAAGCAATTTTGGTTTTTAGTTTAGTGGGTTATAAATCCATAGAAGAACCCATGAATGGCAGAACAACTATTAATGTGGATTTGGAAGATTCAACAGTAATGATGCAATCGGTAGTAGTTACGGCCTTGGGGTTTGAAACACAAAGAGACAAATTAGGATATTCATCCTCAAAAATTAATGGCGACCAGGTAGCTAACTCAGGCGAAGCGAATCTTGTAGATGCAATGGGTGGTAAAGCATCTGGTGTTAGAATATCCCGATCCTCAGGTACCGACCCGGGGTCGGCTTCACAAATTTTGATTCGTGGCCAAAGTACTATTACAAGAGGAACTGACCCGCTTATTGTGTTAGATGGCATTCCTATTAGCAGCGATAGCAGGGGCGAAAGCAGCCAAGGTGTAACACAACAAAGCAGGTTAAATGATATTAACCCAGATGATATAGCATCGATGCAAGTTTTGAAAGGAGCATCTGCTGCTGCACTTTGGGGTACCAGAGCTGCAAATGGAGTAGTGATTATTACTACTAAAAAAGGAGCAAGTAATGGCAAACTGAATGTGAGTTTTAAAACTACTTACTCTATTGATGAAATAAACCTTAATTATCCCTTGCAATCTGCGTATGGCCAGGGTACCAATGGTGCATGGGCAGCTAACAATGCCAGAAGCTGGGGCGATAAAATTGCCAACCGTGCCGGTGGTGCCGATGCTGTAAATACGGGTGCTGATTATTTTGTGGGCTATCCAACGGGTACTATTTATTATCCTGTAACTGCAAAAAATAATCAAGAAACATTTTTAGATAAAAACTATAATAGTGCTTTCCGTAAAGGGCATTATGTCAATACATCGTTATCGGTAAGTGGTGGAGATGCAAAGTCTAACTATTTTATGAGCATTGGCGATATGAATCAGCAAGGTGTTATCAGGAACAATAGCAATTACCGCAGAACCACTTTCAGGGTTAATGCTTCAAGGCAATTGAATAAATGGTTGAAAGTTTCTAATAAAGCTTCTTATGTATTAACCAATTCGGACAGAGTAAGAAGAGGTGCCAGCAGCGGCGGGGTAATGCTCGGTTTATTGCGTACGCCTTCGGATTTTGATAATACAGATTATGTTGGTAGTTATTATTCCTCACCAACAGCCGCTTTTGTTCCCAACAGACAAAGGGCTTACAGAAGTTATCTGGGAACTACTACACCTGGTTTTAGTAATCCATTGTGGACTATGTATAAACAGGACAACAGTAATAATGTAAACCGGTTTATTAATAGTGCCGAATTATTCATCACTCCCAATAAATGGCTGGATGTAACAGTAAGAGCCGGCCTTGATAATTTTACGGAGAGAGAAATTACCTATTTGCCTTATTACACCATCAACGCCGCTTCCGGACTTTATAGCCGGGATGAGTTTAATCAAACACAATTTAATCTTGACTTTATTGTAAGAGCAAAGAAAGAGTTTGGTGAAAATGTAAAAGCAAATTTC
>JANORJ010000268.1:0-4159 GCA_031415255.1 Chitinophagaceae bacterium
ATAAAAAATATTTTGACCGGGTTTCACTGCAATTACCCAATACCGAAAATTCTTTTTTATCTACACCAGAACGGATTAAAAAAATACAAACCGAATCAGATCCTTCCATGGCTGCGTTGAGTTATCAGTTTGGCCGTTACCTGATGATTGGTTCATCAAGGCCGGGGACTGAACCCGCCAACCTGCAGGGTATCTGGAATGATAATATGAACCCCATGTGGGACTCCAAGTACACTACCAACATCAATACCGAAATGAATTACTGGCCGGTGGAAAGCGGCAACCTGTCTGAATGTGCGGAGCCTTTGGTAAGAATGATTAAAGAATTAACCGACCAGGGTTCACAGGTGGCTAAGGAACATTATGGCGCAAGGGGCTGGGTGTTTCATCAAAACACAGATATATGGCGGGTGGCGGCACCAATGGATGGCCCCACCTGGGGAACATTTACCGTAGGCGGTGCATGGCTCTGCACACATATATGGGAGCATTATCAATACACGATGGACAAAGATTTTTTAAAAGAAACTTTTCCGTTGATGGAAGGTTCAGTTCAATTCTTTATAGATTTTTTAGTGCCGCATCCTAATGGAAAATGGCTGGTCACCAACCCATCCACTTCTCCCGAAAATTTTCCGGATGGCGGTGGCAACAAACCTTATTTTGATGAAGTAACAGCAGGATTCCGGGAAGGCACAACAATTTGTGCAGGCTCTTCTATTGATATGCAGATTTTGTACGACCTGTTTGGTTATTATATTGAAGCCGCAAAAGTTTTAGGAAAAGAAAATGCTTTTGTTCAACAAGTAAAAGTTGCCAGAGAAAAATTAGTGCCGCCGCAAATTGGCAGAGATGGTTCGCTGCAGGAATGGGCCGACGACTGGAAATCGCTGGAAAAAAATCATCGCCATTTTTCACACATGTATGGTTTATATCCCGGCAAAATATTGTATGAAAAAAGAACCCCGGCACTGATTGAATCTTATAAAAAAGTGCTGGAAGAAAGAGGTGATGCTTCTACCGGTTTTTCAAGAGCATGGAAAATGGCTTTGTGGGCAAGGATGAATGACGGCAACCGGGCCAATAAGATTTATAAGGGCTATTTAAAAGAACAAAGTTGCACTTCGCTGTTTGCCTTATGTGGCAAGGCTTTGCAGGTAGATGGAAATTTTGGCGTAACGGCTGCAGTTACCGAGATGCTGATGCAATCGCATGACGGATTTATAAAGTTGCTTCCTGCATTGCCCGATGAATGGAGTGAAGGAAATTTTAAAGGTGTTTGTGCAAGGGGTGGTTTTGAACTGGACTTTTTCTGGAAAAATAAATCGGTAACGCAGCTGAAAATTTTATCAAAGGCAGGAGAAGTTTGCAGGATTGAAACAAATCCCAATGTAAGAATCACCAGGAATGGCAAGGCTATCGCTTTTAAAAAACTCCCTGGCGGAATAATAGAATTTAAAACTGCAAAAGGCCAAAGCTACGAGCTCAAATGATCGCAGATACTTTGTTAATTCAAATAAGCTGCCCGCAACATTACTACTGAAGTATAAATAATCACAATAATAACTAGCCAACGAAGCGTATCTAATGGCAATGACTTCACAATTAATGCAGCTATTAAAACGGCAATCATACCGGGTATTGCCATAGCAACAGCGGCTTTCCGGTTATAGGCTCCGGATTTTATAAATTTTACAGATGCCGGTGGCATTAAAAAAGCACAGGAACCCATCATAATTGGAAATGCAACTTGTGGTGATAACCCAAGTGCGAATACTAACGCCATGCATGGGGCATATAGCCCAATCCCCGCAGTCATCAAGGCTCCTAATATGAAATTTACAACGACAGCTATTACTAATTTAATATTATATAAGCCGATGTCAGTTCCGCCTCCCTGGATCCATTTCATTTTACCCGCAAACATAAAAGCAGCCGTAATTAACAAAGCAAACCCCATGGTTAAGCGGATCTTCTTTTCAGATAATTTTGAAACAACGCCTGCGCCTAATATGGCACCGGCAGCAGCAGAAAGAAGCATGAGTATTAATGTAACAGGCTCTACTTTAATAACTGTAATAAAAATAATGGCCTGAATTAATACCGGAAGTGTATTGGCGACATTGAGTGTTCCGGGAAGAAGCCTGTCCTCAGTTTGGTTGGTAAATTTTAATAAAGCAGTTTGCGGGGCAAAAGCTCCAATGCCTAATACGTCAAAAAAATTGACTACAAAACCAATAAGCCCGGTCTTGATCCAACTGACATTTTCAAGAATTTTTTTATGTTTCCAAAAATCTTTGACTAAAACAATGCTATACCAGATAGTTAATACGGCCAGAAAAATCCAAATGAATGTGATCATGTTGTTCTTGTTTTAGGTAGTAGAAAATCCGGAAATGAATTTCAAATTTTACCGATTCCTATGAAATTGAATCTTACTGTATTTAATATTATATATTTATAAATAAAGTCAAATTATTTCAAAATCGAAATTGTTTTTATTATCATCTTTCAACATAAAGAAAAAAATGAAAAAAATTATATCCATATTCTTATTAATAATTTTTTTTTTAAAAACAAGCATTTATTCCCAGCAAATACCGTCTCCTTTAGAAAGCTCTTTTCAAACGTACCAGAAAATGAAAAGGGATACAAAGTATAAATTAGATTGGGTATCTCTTGGGCCGGTAGTAAATTCTGCAAGAGCTGATGTGGTGCAATTAGATGCAACACACCCCGGTACCATGTATGTGGGTTTTGGCTCAGGTGGGTTATGGAAGACAATAAATAATGGTGTAAGCTGGGAATGTATTTTTCAGGAGCAGGCTTCACTGGGTATTGGTGATATGGAACTGGCACCGTCTGACCCAAACATTATTTATGTGGGCACCGGCGAAAATTTAAAGAAGCCCCGAAACTTTACCTTGCCCGGTACAGGAATGTACCGGTCAAACGACGCCGGTAAAACATGGCAACACATCGGGTTAAAAGATTCATGGGCTATTGCTGAAATTGCCATACATCCTAAAAACCCCGATATAGTAATGGTGGCAGTGCTGGGTCATTTATGGTCAACCAATAAAAACCGGGGACTCTATCAAACCACCAACGGCGGAAAAACCTGGCAACAGGTATTGTATAAAAATGATTCAACAGGCGCAAACGATATTGTCATTGCGCCATCCAATCCCAAAATAATGTATGCTTCTTTATGGGAAGTTTATCCCGGCATTAGCGGTAAAAACAGCGGGGTGTACAGAAGTAATGATGGAGGAAAAAAATGGATACTATGTGACAAAGGATTGCCATCGGGCCCAATGACGGGGCGAATAGGCTTAACCGTATCTTATACCAATCCATTAAAAGCATATGCCTTGGTTGATAACCTGCAAAATAAACCCGGCTTGTCGGCAGAACTCTATAAAACAACAGACGGAGGTATCACCTGGAAAAAAACACATACAGATTCTCTCAAATTTTTCTCAGTGATTGGCTGGTATTTTACAGATGTATATGCAAATCCTAAAAATGATGAAGAAGTCTATTGCCTCGGCGTTCGGCTGGCACATAGTACTAATGGCGGTAAAACATTTTCTTATATCGACGGAAATGTTAAGCGGGTAAACGCTGGTCTTGCAAAAGGATTTCATTTGGACCAATGTGAACTTTGGATAAACCCCAACAATCCAAATCATATTGCTGCCGGCAACGATGGCGGTTTGTATGTTAGTTATGATAAAGGTTTATCATGGCTTCATTACAACAATATCCCTGTTGGTGAATTTTATGATGTAACGATTGACCAGAAAAACTATATGATTTACGGGGGCACACAAGACAATGCAACTGCGTATGGCCCTCCTAAAGAATTTAATCCAAAGATTTCCGACCCCTGGAAATATGTATGGATCGATCCTTGGGATGGTGGTGATGGTTGTGTAACGCAGATTGATCCTGAAGACGATAATACGGTTTATTATAGTTCGCAACATGGAGGGGCAGTAAGGTTTGACAGAAGGGCCGATACCACTGAATACATCCGCCCCAAACTTCCGGCATCTGTTAAAGACACATTGCTATTTAATTTTATAGCACCCTATTTTATTTCTACTCACCAGAAAGAAACACTTTATCATGGTGGTAATTATATTTTCAAAAG
>JANORJ010000269.1:0-2613 GCA_031415255.1 Chitinophagaceae bacterium
TGCATTAAAAAATATCAGCTTTTCAGTAAACAAAGGAGAAGTAGTGGCACTAGTTGGTGAATCTGGTTCAGGAAAATCTGTCACAGCACTTTCCATCCTGCAATTAATTCCTTCGCCTCCGGCAAAATTTACCAGCGGAGAAATTATTTTTTCGGAAACTGGAACCAATAGTTCCGACCTGTTAAAAAGAAACAGGAATGAAATGCAAAAAATTCGTGGCAATAAAATTGCCATGATTTTTCAGGAGCCGATGACATCACTCAATCCTGTTCTTACTTGTGGCGACCAGGTAATGGAAGCAATACTGCTTCACAAAAAAATTTCAACAACTGATGCAAAACAACAAACCATTAATTGGTTTGAAAAAGTAAAACTGCCTGACCCGGATGCTGTTTTTAACCGCTATCCACACCAATTAAGCGGCGGACAAAAGCAGCGGGTAATGATTGCCATGGCTATGTGCTGCGAACCTTCCTTGCTTATTTGTGATGAACCAACAACTGCCCTGGATGTAACAGTACAAAAAACAATTTTGCAATTGATAAAAGAATTGCAGCAGCAATTAAATATGGGTGTCATCTTCATCACTCATGACCTAGGCGTAGTTGCTGAAATTGCAGACCGGGCTATCGTAATGTATAAAGGAGAAATTGTGGAACAGCATACGGTGAAAGAAATTTTTAGCAACCCGCAACATCCATATACCAAAGCATTGCTGGCTTGCCGTCCGGTGAACCATGAAAGAGGAAAACGTCTTCCTGTAGTTTCAGATTTCTTAGGAGAACAGAAGTCTAAAGCTGGAGGTCTGAAGTCTGAAACACCCCCTCCGGTCTGTGACTTCCGACCTCAAATTTCTGTATTACTTAAAGTACAAAATTTGTCAGTCTGGTTTCCCACAAAAAAAAGCCTGTTTGGAAAAGCCAGCTCATTTACCAAAGCCGTAGATGATGTAAGTTTTGAAGTGTATAAAGGTGAAACACTTGGGCTGGTAGGTGAAAGTGGTTGCGGTAAAACAACATTAGGTAGAACATTGCTCCGGTTGATAGAACCCCACTCCGGAAAAATTATTTACAACGGCATTGACCTTACTGCAAAAAAAAGAGACGAACTGCGGTCATTAAGAAAAGAAGTACAAATAATTTTTCAGGATCCTTATTCTTCCTTGAATCCAAGAATAACAATTGGCTCGGCTATAGCAGAACCAATGAATGTGCATGGCATTCTGTCAACTGATAAACAACGAAAAAATAAAGTAACCGAGCTACTGGAAAAAGTAAACCTGAAAGCAGAACACTTTAGCCGGTATCCGCATGAGTTTAGCGGCGGGCAACGCCAACGAATTGTTATTGCCCGTGCCTTAGCATTAAACCCTTCTTTTATTATTTGTGATGAATCCGTTTCTGCATTGGATGTAAGTGTGCAGGCTCAGGTGCTAAACTTGCTGAATGATTTAAAAAAAGAATTTGGGTTCACCATCATCTTTATTTCGCATGACCTTTCCGTTGTTCGTTACATCAGCGATCGCATACTAGTGATGAACAAAGGGAAAATTGAAGAAAGCGGCCAGGCCGATGATATTTATTTTAGACCCCAATCTGATTATACAAAAAAACTAATCGCCTCTATTCCAAAAGGGTTGTAGACTAATCCAAATAATTTGTTGTGGCGGCTCTATCATTTTCTTCGCCGTAAAAATTTTGGGCACTTTTTCTTCTGGAGTAAAGTATCTTTTTTAGCATTTTTTTAAGTTGAACAGCCGCAGCTTCATCTTCATTAAACCTTGTTTCGGAAAAAGAAGTAAATGAATATTGATTAGACTGGTAAGAAGAAGGCAATAAAGGAGAATTTAATCCCGTCAAACTTGTCCTTGTGCTGTCCTCATATTCAAATTGTTTAGGATCTTCGGGCACCAGACCAACAGTAGCTATCTTCCAGGTCAGGTCATCTTTTTTTGCTTTATACTTATAGAAATAAAAGAAGCCCGTCTTATTCTTGTAAGTTGTTTTCAGCCTGTCTATATAAATAACTGAATCAGGTTTGCCATAGCTTTTTTTATCCAGCAAAGAGCTTTTGCCAAGGTCGATATGGTTATTGTACAGGGAAGGAAATTTATCAATTTTTTTCATCTGTTTCAAGTCAGTGTAAAGTTGATACCGGTAGTCTTCCAGGCTTCCGAAATATTGTAATAATGAATCAGGAAATGGTTTATTATTTTTCAGCATCAGCAACAGTGTGCTATATTTAAGTTGCTTATCGTTCGACTTCATCATTTGCTGTATCAAAGGCTGAACAGCAGCATTAGTTTCCCAATAAGGAAGTAACAACGTAGCATACAGACTCAGATCATCATTGCCGGAATCTTTTTCATCATCATTATAAGAATAGGATGTTTTTTTTGCCTCCTTATCTTCCTCCGCTTTTTCAATAGCCTTTTTCTTTTCTGCAATAGACTGCTTTTTAAGTTCCTGCTTTGCTTCTATTATAAATTTGCTAAAATACATTTCATAATCTTTCGGCTTCACCAGGTTACTGTCCACCAACTGGCCGAGCAGTTTCATAATACTGCTTTTGTAATCCTCCAAGTTTAACAAAGGCAGCAGATCGGGTAGAATA
>JANORJ010000270.1:0-4858 GCA_031415255.1 Chitinophagaceae bacterium
CCTTTCAACTCGTCATTAAATTCTTTTTCTTTAATTAAATCCTCCAGCGAAATGTGCATCCGGTACTGCCAGTAGTTTTTAGGATTGGCAGGATTGTTTATTCTTTCGTCCAATGGATTTTCCCGGCGCAGTGTTTCACTCATGCCCAATATATCCTGCAACTGGAAGATGCTCCACATGGCAGGTGAATGTAAATGCTGCAACATAACGGCACGGCTTATCCAAGGTTCACAATAATGCGGTGCATCGCCCCACTGCCCTAGCACATGGTTATAGAAATGCTGTGTTTGTACTTTATTTTCTTCCCACCAGGCTCTGATGGTGCTCATGTCATGAGTGGAGGGAGTTATCACCGACATGTACGGTGCATCATTCGGGAGAAAAAAATCATTCTTTGGGTCTTTTGGCATCCGCTGAATTTCCAAACTCAATATGCCCAGTTGATTCATCACATCAGGCACACAATGTGGCACCATACCCAGGTCTTCACCACATACCAGCATATTGGTAGCGGCCTTTAACTGTGGCAGTTTATGCATGGCTTCTTTATACCAAAAATCATCCTGACGACGATAAAAATAATTAACGTACAAGGCTTTTAATTTTTCCTGCACATGTGGAATTAGGTGTTTGTAAGAAGCTGTTTTTTCCATGGAGATGCGAAAATGAAATTCTTCTCCCTGCGAGTTTTCTTCTTCAAAAAATATAACATTTGATATTAAATCAAATAAGCCAAGTTTTAATCTTTCATTCTCATCCGCCCCGTCGGACAAGCCTGTTTCATCCTTTATCGAAGCAAAATATTCTTCTATCTGTTGCTGCGTTTCGTATTCCATTTCCAAATCGTAACCACCAAATTCATTAGCGATAACGAATTTATCTTTTACCTGAACAGCGAGTATACCAAAGGTTTCATTCAAAACTTCTTCTGTAATAAAAGGACGGCAATATCGCTGGTAATCGAACCAGATTCCATGCTCGCCAAATTCATTAATATGAATTGGGAGGCAAGGAACAAATCGTCCCATAATCCCCTGCACGGCATTGGCAGGAATACTCCAGATGCGGAAGAAGCCGAGTATATGGTCAATACGGAAAGCATCGAAGTAATTGCTCATCTGCTCAAAGCGTTGCTTCCACCAGGCAAAGCCATCTTCCTGCATTTTTTTCCAGTTGTAAGTAGGAAAGCCCCAGTTTTGACCTACTGCTGTAAAATCATCAGGAGGTGCACCAGCTTGCCAATTCATATTGTACATTTCTGGTGCCACCCAGGCATCACAACTGTTTCTTGAAATGCCGATCGGAATATCACCTTTTAATACAATTCCTTTTTTATGTGCATAGTCAACCGCCTCTTTCAATTGCAGGTGAAGGTGGTATTGGTTGAAATAATAAAACCCTATAGCTCTGTAAGTAGACGACTTTGGAGAGCATAATTTATCAATCTCTTTTTTGCTATAAACACTGTTTGATTTCCACTCTTCAAAATTGGAGCTGCCATACTTATCTCTGAAGTAACAAAAGGCAGCAAATGACTCTAACCAGTGCTTATTTTTTTTAAAAAATATTTTATAATCATCTGATTCCAAAGAATCAACACCCATTACCTCGTATAATTTTCTCAATGCTGAAAGCTTGCATTTCATCACTTCTTCGTAGTCCACTTCGGTCAGATCGTTCAGCTTTTTTTGTTTTATTTTAAATGAACTAAGCTGACTTGCAAATTCTTTACCCGCCACTTTTGCAAGGTTTATATATATGGGATGTAACGCAAAAGCTGAAATGGCCGCATAAGGATAGGAATCCATCCAAGTGAAAGTAGCCATGGTGTCATTAACGGGTAGCAACTGAATTAATTTTAATCCTGACGCTTTTGACCAGTCAACCAACAATTTTATATCAGCAAACTCTCCTACCCCAAAGCTGTTTTTACTCCGCAGGCTAAAAACCGGGATGGCCACACCAGCACCTTTCCAAGTGTTATTAGGAAAGTGTACAAACCCATCATGCAGAATTACTACTTTTCTCTTTGCTGCATCGCTGTAGACTAACCTGTTATTTCCTTGTTCAAAGCCATTAAATTTTTTCTCTTGGATATTGTAAACACCATATTTGTAAGCCACCGGAAAATCAGTGCCTGACAAATCTAATTTAACCGTCCACCAATCATTGTCACGGTTTAACAATACGAGGTTGTCTTCTGACCACCCTCCCAGTCTTTCACCATTACCAGAAAGGCAAATCACTTCATTCGTTTTCAGCAACGGTGCCTTTACTTTAAAGTGGTGAGTAAAATTTTTGTCAGATGAATCTTTACCTTTTGTATAGTTCGATTTTAGTAATACTTTATTAAACGCAGCAGAGTAAAAAGCATTTTCATATTCTCCTGCGTAGTTCCAGGTATCCACTAATTGTATTTCATGCAGGTCTTTCACCGCTATTTCAAGCTTACGGTCATTTCCCCATTCGTATAGTAATTCACCCTCCTCTGCCTTTAATATATATTTGTAAGAAATATTTTTTTGCAGTTCTTTCTTTTTTATTTCGATGCTTCCTGTCCAAAACTCATCATTAAGATACTCAAGCGGCAAAGCGTTGGCGGGGTCGTTATTTCCCAACTCATCTGTGTTGCCGGAAATGAGCAAATGCTGGCCAAACCGGGTATGAAAACGTAGGTAAAAGTGGAGCTTCATTTCAAAAGTAGGTTCTATGTTAACAGTTAATATTGTGTTTTGAAAACACAATGCTAACGAATATAGAAAAAAGAGGCAAGGTTTTGTATTTTTATTTGAAAAAAATTTCTAAAAATATGTTTACAACAATATGAGTATTAATTACAAACGTTGGCAAAAGCTATTTCTGTTTTGTTTTGGCCTGTTTGCATCTGCTGCCTTTTGCATGAAGTGGATGGAGGGTGATTTTTGGCAAGGCGGCCAGAAATTTACCATCATCGGGCTGGAAATAACCGATTCAAAGGACGAAGTAACCGCTATATTGTCAGGGCTTGATGAGCATGTAAAAACCATTCTCCGGTATCACCTCAGTTTCGATTTTGCGTTTATGGCAGGTGTGTATCCCGGCATAGCGGCATTATGTATGATGGCGAGGGAAAAAACTAGCAAGTCTTTATTAAGAAAAATTCTGTTTGCATTAGCCGCATTGCAAACTGTGGCCTGGGCTTGTGATATAGCCGAAAATTACTACTTGCTAGAATGGATAAAGAACCCGGTTATAGGAAATGAGTTTGGTCTGTACCATTTTATCGTTTTTGCAAAATGGGGCATTGCATTAACTGCGGCTTTGATTGCAATTCCGTTAGCGATGAGAAAAAGAGTGTGAGAGAACCACGCAGAGGACACGGAGGCCGCAGAGAAAATCAAAAAACTTTGCTTTTTATATCCCAAGCATGATTTATACACGGCCGTTGAAAACTCTTTTTTTCATTTAGCAATGCCGCCTTATTTTTGTAAAAATTTAGAAAAAGATGGAACAAGCAAAAAAATATAAAGGATTCTGGTGGTTAGTTTGCCTGGCTTCTACTGCTGCATTAGTTTTAGCCATTTGCACCCATTGGGAATGGTTAACATTAATACTACCCTTTCAAACCACTGCTTTTGTAAAGGCAATGGATCTTATGTAATAATTTACAATTAATAATACTTTTCTGTAACCCCGCCCTCAGCGGGGTTACTTTTTTTATACATCCGGCACATTAGTTGGCTCTTTAATAAGTATTCATTTTTCAAAACTTATTAAATCAACCAATTATGAGAAAAGTATTACTTTCTGCAATTGCCCTTTTTATTATCGGCACCTCTGTTACAAATTTATCTGCTGCCACTATTGCTTCCACTACTCCCCCCACTGAAAATCCAGACCCGGCCACTGTAAAAGCTGCAATGGCGTCGTTCAACAATCTGTCTAAAGCGGAAAAGAAAGAAAAGATAAAAGAGTTAAAGAAAGAACTAAAGGGATTTAAAGCGGCAAAAAAAGCGGGGAATGAACCAAGCACCAGCACAGTTCTATTGGTTATATTGGCAATACTATTACCGCCTCTGGCAGTATACCTGCATGAAGGCGTAATCAACAAGAAATTTTGGATTAGTCTTGTATTAACTCTTTTGTTTTTTGTTCCAGGTGTTATCTATGCGCTAATTGTTGTTTTGGGCGATTAGTAGAAAATTTACCCCACATTGAGAATCCCAATTGGATTTCAATCTATATTAATTTTATAAAGAAGAATTATTTTAATTTTTTAAAAAAATCTTAAACAACAAAAATTCTGTAAAAGACAATACCGGTCTCTCCTTTATCGGGTGACCGGTATTGTTACTTTAAATTGGAAACGGATAATTATATTTTATTATCTGGCAAAACGGCTTTGTGCAGTTCTTACATTTCTGCGGATACTCCACAGATCAGCAGCAGTGAATGATCTCTTTTTTGCTGCAGGCATTTTAACGTCAGTTGCCAATGTTTCCTTTACTTCTCTTACCAGGTTATTTAAAACTTCTGGTTCCATCTGTACAATAGATGGCCTCAAATCAATTTTCATGATATTATGGTTTAATAAATTACAAAATATTTTCTGAGCAATAAACCGGGAGAAAAACACTAAGAATCGTTAGAAGAAGTGTTGAATTCAATCATCCGTAGCAAGCATGCTATAAACCCAGATATGAGATGCAAAAGTACGGAAAAAAACTCATGTAGCAAGAGAAAGATACAAGAATATGCAAATGAAATTATAAAAAACAACGCAATTGATTTTTACAAAGCGTTGTCTTTTACACTATTAACTAGCTTGGTTTAAAAACAAAGGCAGTCCCGACTTCCAATCATTATCTATATACAATTC
>JANORJ010000271.1:0-1687 GCA_031415255.1 Chitinophagaceae bacterium
GTTTTATCAATGATAATTTTTGCCGGTGCAGTAGCCGCTATCTTATTTCCTATTTTGGTAATTAGCGGCATTACTTTTTCAGTTGCTGTTTTGCCTTGCTGGAAGAGTCCATCCGTCGTGTAAGTTCCTGTTGATACAGCCTTGCATATTTACCATGGTCAGAGAGGTTGGTAGTGAACACACTGGTGCCATCAAATTTGTGGCTTGCCACAAAAAATAAGTAATCTGTTGCTGGCGCTTCCAATACTGCATCTATTGATTCGGCAGTGGGTGTACATATTGGTCCTGGTGGAATACCTGCATACATATAAGTATTGTAAGGAGAATCAGTTTTGAGATGTACTCCTAAAATTCTTTTTAAAGCAAAATTCTTCATCGCAAATTTTACTGTGGGGTCTGCCTGTAGCTTCATACCTACCCTTATTCTATTAAGGTACGTACTGGCAATATTGTACTTGTCAGCTTTTTTATTTGTTTCTTCTTCTACAATAGATGCCAGCGAAATAATCTGTAATGGACTAAGATGTAGACTATCAGCTTTTATTTTTCGTTCTGCTGTCCAGAATGTTTGGTAGGCTGTATAAAACTGTTGAAATATTTTATCGGGAGTGCTATTCCATTTCAGGTTGTAAGTATAAGGCATCACTATTGACATGACGGTGTTGCTGTCAACTCCATATTTTTTTATGGAGTCATTATTGTTGAGAAAATTAATCATTTGCAACGAATCACATTCCATATCAAATTTTTTGCCTTTGCCGATTTTACCTGCAAACAATTCTTTTGTTCTTTCCTTGTTGATAACCATTTTTATTTCTACCTGATTACCACCACGCAGCATCTTTATTAGTTTGAAAAGACTCATCCCGTCTTTTAATTTGTAACGGCCCGGTTTTGCCTTTTTATATTTTAGTAATTTGGAAACCAGGTTGAAATTATTACCGTTGATGAATTTTTGGTTGACTAGGTTTTCTTTAACGGTACTCACATCTTCTCCGGTGGAAATATAGAAGTAGCTGTCTTGCTTATTGGTAACTGCAGCACTAAAAAGTTTATACCCGATAAATCCGGCTATGGCCGCAATTAACACGATGCTTCCTAAAATGATTTTCTTTTTCATAAGTAAGGTCTGAAATAAATATCCGCTATGCAATATACTACTTCGAGTAAAAGCTACATAACTCAAAGTAATTGCATCAGCAAAAAAAGAAAAACCCGGCCTTGTTTAAGACCGGGTTTCAACTATTTTTATAAAAATTATTTGGCAGGAGCTGGTTGAGCCGGGGTAAGCGGAACAGCATTGACCGGCGTTGTTGGATTGGATGAAGGAATTGTTGCATTTTTTACATCAGCGGCTCCATTGGATGAGCTGGCCGATTTTGGAATGAAAAAAACTGAAAAAATGCACAATAAAGCAATAACTCCTGCAAATATCCAAGTTCCTTTTTCCAGCACATCAGTAGTTTGTTTTACACCCATAAATTGGTTGCTAAACCCGGCCACATTACCTGCAAGTCCACCACCTTTTGGGTTTTGCACCAAAACAATAAAACCAAGCACCACAGAAGCCAGAATAATCAGTATTATGAATAAAATCGTCATGTTAATTTGTTTTCTTTAAATCTTCAATTTTCGCTGCAAAATAAAGGCTTTTAGAGGGATAAATCAAACTTAATTTGGTATACAC
>JANORJ010000272.1:0-13903 GCA_031415255.1 Chitinophagaceae bacterium
AAAAATTAGATGCCCGTAAGAAATTTACCAAAACAGTAAAAGAAAAAGGTGTATTGGTTACTACCAAAAAAATGTATGACAGGGAACTGCCACAATGGACACAAGAGCTTATTCACTCAAAAGGATTAACTATCACACAAAAAGGATTAGCTCTGTTGGTCGATCATATTGGAAACGACTTGGTACGAATTGAAAACGAGATAGACAAAATATCTGTTAACCTTGGTAAGCGAACCACTATTACCGAAGATGATATTGAACAATATATTGGTGTAAGTAAAGAGTACAATGTGTTTGAACTTCAGTCGGCTTTGGCTACAAAAGACCTTGCTCGCAGCATCCGCATTATCCAGTATTTTGAAGCTAATCCTAAAGCTGGTCCAATACAGTTAGTATTACCATCATTGTATAGTTTTTTCAGTAAAGTTTTTATGGTATTTGGTGCCGGTACTACTGATGAAAAGGGAGTAGCTGCAGCAATTGGTGTTAATCCATATTTTATGAAAGATTATATGCAGGCAGCCAAACTATACACCTATCCCGGCGTGGAGAAAGTATTGTTACTGCTGCATAGTTATAATTTAAAAAGTGTGGGTATCGGTAGTTCTTATACAGAAGACGCTTCTCTGATGAAAGAAATGGTGGTAAAGATGTTGGGTTAAGTAATTATAACATCCCGAAAGCAATCGGAAGTGCTAAATCCCTTTTCTTTGTGCTCCGAAGAGACGACTTTTGTGCAACTTTTTCAAAGCGGAATTCATCTTTTTGCCCAATAAACTAAAATATATGCGAAAAATTATTTTATCTGTTCTTACAATTTTTACCTTATTTCTGACAGGTTGTTTAGAAACTACCCAAGAAATTACATTAAATGAAGATGGTAGCGGAACTATCAGCAATGCTAATGATATGAGTGCTTTAATAGCCGTGGCAAAACAAATGGGAGGTGCTACCGAAATGGGAAAGCTACCACAAGAATCAATTGACTCCACCATATCAATGGAAAAAGGAGCTGACAGCATTCCAAACCTTACCCCTGAAGAAAAAGAAATGGTAAGAAAAGGTACACTGCGGATAAATATGAATATGAAAAGCGAAAAATTCTTAACCAGGCTTTCTTTTCCTTTTTCATCACCTTCTCAAATAGGTGCCTACAATAAATTGTCTGGAAAAATAATGGCTGAGACAATGAAAAAACAGATGGGAGATGGAGCCGCCGCCATACCAACTGACCAGATGCCAGAAATGAGTTCTTTTGATGATTATTATAAAATAGAATTTTCGGATGGTGAGCTGACTAAAAAAGTGAATAAAGAAAAATATGCCGGTGCTGAAAGTGATGAGTACTTGAAAGGAGTGAAGCAAGCTGGTGCTATGGGACTTGTAATGAAGGCTAACTATATAATTAATTTGCCCCGCCCCGCACAAAAGGCAGAAGGTAAAAACGTTAAATTGTCGGCTGATAAAAAGCAAGTAACAATAAGTGCAGACATTGATGATTTTTTTGAAGACCCGGCATCACTGGAATTTAAAATAAAGTATTAAGTAATTATTTCAATTTGCGCAATGGGCAACAGTATATCACTGTTGCCCATTTTTTTATAACACTTTCAAACTTTCAATCTTATCTTGGTCAATCTGCTTTACTAAAGCCTCCAATCCGTCGAACTTTATTTCTTCCCGTAGGTATTTCTTTACAAATACTTTTAATGATTGGTCGTAGATTTCTTTATCAAAATCAAAAATGTTTACTTCAATAACTCTTCTCCTTCCATCAACGGTAGGGCGGAAACCTATGCTCATCATAGCTTTTAGCCGTTCAGTAAAACCCTCTGGTTGTGCATACACGGCATAAATACCATTGCCGGGTGTAATTTTTTCTTCGTCTGTTACTTTCAAATTTGCAGTGGGATAGCCCAGCGTCCGGCCTATTTTATCTCCATGAACTACAATTCCAGAAAAGAAAAATTCATAGCCCAATAATGTATCAGCAGTAGCAATATCACTATGTAGAATGGCCTCTCTTATATTGGTGGAACTTATGGAAATGTTTTCGAGGATATGTCTGGGAATTTCTTTTAACTGGTAACCGAAATTATCTGCATTTTTTTCCAGCAAGCGATAATCTCCCAGCCTGTCACGGCCAAAACGATGGTCGTAGCCAATAATAATAGTATGCGGGTGGAATTTATCAATCAGAAAATTCTTTAAATATTCTTGAGCTGGTTGATTGGCAAAAGCATCGGTAAAGGGTACTACTACCAGGTGGTCAATACCAATTTGCCGGAGCAGTTCAATTTTCTCCTCCAACGTATTAATAAGTCGGATACCAAGAATGGTAGAAGAAATTATTTTGCGGGGATGCGGATGAAATGTAATAATTACCGTTTCGCCGTTAACCGCTGTTGCTTCAGTTTTTAATTTGGCAATAACCTGACGATGCCCCATGTGAACGCCGTCGAATGTACCAATGGTAATAACTGCATTTCTGAATACAGGCAGGGTTTCAATATTATAGTGTACTTGCATAAGAAGTTGCGAAATTAGTTGATAATTGCTGTCAGTCAGCAGGGTAATAAAAAATGAATATTGACTGTTGGTAGTTGAACGTTATTTTTGCTCCTTAATTCAAGACATGAGTTTGTATTCAAAACGAGGGGTATCTGCCCAAAAAGAAGAAGTACATGCGGCAACAAAACATCTTGACCAAGGGCTTTACCCAAAAGCTTTCTGCAAAATTTACCGGGATGTGTTGTGTGGTGATGACAATTGGGTAAATGTGATGCATGCAGATGGTGCAGGTACTAAAAGTATTTTGGCTTATTTATATTGGAAAGAAACAGGTGATGTATCAGTATGGAAAGGCATAGCACAAGATGCTATAGTTATGAACCTTGATGATTTGCTTTGTGTCGGCATTTATGATAACCTTCTTTTTTCTTCCACCATTGACAGAAACAAAAACAATATTCCGGCTGAAGTGCTGGAAGCGGTGATTAATGGCACTCAGGATTTTTTTGATACCATGAAAGGCTTTGGTATCAACATCACCTTTATGGGTGGCGAAACGGCGGATGTTGGTGATGTGGTAAGAACGATGGCTGTTAACGGAACTATGTCAGCCCGTTGGCCAAAGTCAAAACTTGTTACCAACGAAAAGATAAAAGTTGGTAATGTAATTGTAGGATTAGCAGGATTTGGTCAAGCTAATTATGAAACAAGTTATAATAGCGGGTTAGCCAGTAATGGGCTTACTTCTGCCCGGCATGATGTTTTGCACAAAACCTATGGAGCAAGATTTCCGGAGAGCTACGATACATCATTAGATGAATCGGTTGTTTATATAGGCCCGCATAAAATGACAGATGAAATAAAAGACGGCGAACGGATAACAACTGTTGGGCAGCTTCTTCTAAGTCCAACCAGAACTTTTGCTCCGGTGATGAAAGAATTACTCGAAAATCATTTTGATGCTATTAATGGATTAATACATTGCAGCGGCGGCGGCCAAACCAAATGCCTGAAATATATTCCGGAGAATGTCCGCATTGTAAAAGACAACTTGTTTGAACCACCGATTATTTTCAAACTAATACAAGAAGCCAGTAAATCAGATGACCGGGAAATGTACCAGGTGTTTAATATGGGTACAAGGCTGGAAATTTATACTAATGAGAAAAACGCTGATACAATTATAAACGTGGCAAAAGGATTTGATGTGGATGCACAGATTATAGGAAGGGTGGAAGAGAGTGAGAAGAAGGAGTTGGTTATTAAAGGAAATGGCCTTGATCTCATTTATTGATAAAAAGGGTTACATTATATACTTCTGGCAGTATAATCCCGCACCACTTGCTTAAGATTTTCTTTCACATTATCCCAAGTTTCTGGAATAAGGCAAACAGGGTCTTCTTCGCTATCTGCAGTTTCAAAATTAGTAAGGCTGTGGATTATGTATCCGGTATCAATAGGGGGGAATTTTAGTTTGAAAATTTTCAGCATTTTTTCCAAAGAAATTTCTTTTAAAAGAAACTCCACATCCCAGAAATCTTTTTTTGAAAACCGGTTGCTTAAAGCCTGCAATTTCATTGGGATAATGTCTTCTATGTGTATTAACCGGCATTTTTCTATTTCATCAAACGATTCTTTCCATTCAAAAGGGTATAAAACAAAATCTACTTTTATATCATTTATCAAGAAGATCATCGTTTGATTTTGTTCAAACAGCAGCTCAGCCTTTTTAAATTTTTTAGTTATTGCTTTATAAATATCTGATGTGATGAATTGCTTATTGGTAAAAAAATAAAGGTCAACAGACAAGCGATGGCCATTTCTTAAAGCGATATTGGTGCCACCGCCAAGAGCAAAATCATCAAATTCAATTTGCAGGCAAATTTGCTTTAATAATTCCAGGGTAGTGGGTTCAACTGCATTTTTGTGTAACATTCAAAGTCGGTTTTTTGCAATTGCAAAATAGTACATAAAAAACTAAGGACCGGTTGGCGCAGGTAAGAAGCTTTTGTTATCTCCTTTTTTATTCGTTCCATGCCGTAATGACGAAGCACACCTATCTGATCATCCCAACTACCATAATTAAATACTTTTTGCATGACAAACAGAGATGATTTTTCAAAATCTAATTTGTCAAATGAGATATCCCAGAAGGCTTTTTTTGAAATGGATGGGGTTGACATATTTGCTTATATGACTGTAAAGTTAAACAATTGAATCTTTTAGCATTGGTGCTTTTTAGTGTTGATTTGAAGGATTCCGGGATTAAGATTGAAAACCAAGAACTATTTTTAAATTTGTTAACCTTCTTTGCTTTATTTTGCAACAAACCATTTAGTATGTCAGAACCTATCATTGAAATACGTAATGCCAATATTTACCAAGGGGGCAATCTTATTTTACAAGACATCAATCTTACTGTTAACAAAGGTGAGTTTGTGTACCTAGTTGGAAAAACAGGAACGGGAAAATCTAGCTTGCTGAAAACTTTGTATGGCGAATTGCCATTGACAGAAGGAGAAGCCACCGTTGCTGGTTATAACCTCCGTGACCTAGATTGGAAAAAAGTTCCTTACCTGCGCCGCAGTCTTGGTGTAGTGTTCCAGGATTTTCAATTATTGACCGATAGAAATGTTAACGACAACCTGAAGTTTGTTTTACGGGCCACCGGCTGGACTGATGAAAAATTAATGAACGAAAAAATAATGGATGTGCTGGATAAAGTGGGTCTGAAATCAAAAGGCTTTAAAATGCCATTTGAGTTGAGTGGTGGTGAGCAGCAACGGATAGATGTGGCCAGAGCTTTATTAAATTCTCCAAAACTGATACTGGCTGATGAACCGACGGGCAACCTTGACCCGGAAACATCGGACGAAATCATGGCATTACTTTTCCAGATTTCAAAAGATTATAACACGGCGGTTGTTATGGCATCACATGATTATATCGTGGTACAAAAATTTTCTGCCCGGATGATACGAACTGAAAGAGGAATGGTTAGTGACAATGCTAGTATAAGTATTGAATAAGCTGCCGGGTATTTTTTTCATTGTCATAGGTATCGCCCAATAATTTTTTCCGTAGTACTATTTCTTCGTAGGTAAAAGGCTGATGATATAATTGTGTAATTATAGAGGCAAATGCGTTGGCAGTAGTTCCTGTATGACAGGCGGCTTCTAATCCCGTCCCTCTTACCATCAATTCGTTTACCACACAATGTCGGCCTTCAAAAAGTGCATGCAACAGTTTTAGCTGCATGCCGGTAGCGTTTTTATTAAAGGAGGGTAACACATTGATATGAGCCTTACGTATAAGATCATTCAACTCTGATTCGGAGGGGTTGGCTACAAGACAGGTATGCTGACAAAGATGCGCCATCTTTTGTAAACGTTTAGAAGGGTTCTTTCCAGCTATTACAAATGGCTTTCTGATTTTGGTAAAAACATTTTGCAATAACCAAGTAGCCGCTTTTTCGTTTTCACCAACAGAAAGATTGCCGTGGTATAAACAGAGGTTGCCCATTCCTTCATCACCACTTATTTGTTGCCAGGCAGGAAATGCCGGAAGAAATTTTATATGCTGTAGATGGTATTCATCTCTAAAAACATGCATGTCTTCTTTAGAAATACAGGCATACATACATTCTTCTGGGAGGTGTTGGTTGTATTTTTTTAACAACTTGCTTTCATGAAGAAAATACAATTTTTTAAAAAACGAAGATTCAGCTCTTGCTAGTTCTTTGTAGTATGAACTTTCTTCGTTATGCATTCTTACCACTACTTTTCTTTTGCTTAAATCAAGCTGCGGAAGGATGCCGGTGCAGTGAATCCCCTCTAATAATACAGGGTTTGTATCTTTTTGAAGGTTGCTGATCAGATTTTCATTGATGCGGGATGCAACGATGTAGGGAAGTTTTGCAGAAAAACCTTTATGCCTTTTTTTTCTTTCATAGACAGAAATGCTTTTACAAAACTGGTTTAGCTCATTGGGTGTACCCGTTTCGTTTTCGGTGAAATAATGAAGATGGATGCTGACATCCATCTTTTTCAACAGCCGGATTCGATTCATAATGTCAATGGCGCCGCCATTATCGGCTGGCCAGGGTACATCTGAGCATACAATATGTAAATGACGACTCAATTGCTGAAAATAGAATTATAAAAAGCGATCAATTTTTTTTCTTCCTGTTGCCAGTTTAGTTCTTTCCGGGCTATTAGACAATTTTGTTGCAATTTTTGGTATAGCAACCCGTTTTCGAGCAGTTGATTAATATGCTTACTAATGCTCTCTGGCGCAAGGTCACTGATTAGAACAGCTATGGAGGTGTTTTTGTTTACTTCTCTGTAAACGGGATAATCTACACATAGTTGTGGAATTCCGGCATTTATATAATCAAAAAAACGATTGGCTAGCGAATAGTAATTGCTCAATCCATTATTTTCAAAAAGAGTTACACCAATCCAGGCATTTAGTGTGTAGTTATATAATTCGTCGGGTGATAGTTTTCCAGTAAAAATTACTTTTTCCGATAGTTTGTTGTTTTCTACTAATTCTTTCGCCTGTGACATAAAGTTTCCATCCCCCACAATTATCAAACGGGCATTAATTTCTTGCATCGCAGGAATAAGCGTTTCAAAACTCCGGCCTTCATTCACGGCTCCCTGGTATAAAATATATTTTTCCTTCTTTTCGGGAATGTTCAGGTCCCTTATTAAGGGAACATTTCTTATAACTGTATAATCAACACCGTACATTTTTTTGAATTCTTCTGCAATGGGTTGGCATACAGTGTAACCGTATTTAAATTTTGATACCGTGAATTTTTCAATCCGCTTCCATGCTTTATAAATTTTTGGCCTTGTTACCACCTCCTTCATTTCACAAAAGAGTTCATGTGCATCATACACTCTTTTTACCCCCTTTATTTTAGAAATAAAATAACATGGTAGAATAGTATCGAGGTCAATGGCACAAATGAGATTACTTTTTTTGAACAGCAAGTAGAAGAATAAGCGAAAATTATATTCGGCATAAAACGACTTTCCTTTTTTAAATAAACAGCGAATTCTTTTTTGATGAAATGGGCGAGATTGTAAAGGTTGTGAATCGGGTAGTTTTCTTCCAATCAATGTAACATTATGCCCAGCCTCTGCCAGCGAAGTGCAGATGCGGATCATCCGCTGATCATAAGTGAGGTCGTTGGTAACAGTAAAAAGGAGTCGTTTCATCAGTTAACAGTGCTTCTTACAAAAAATATTATTGCAACGGAGATGTATCATATATCTTTTCAATTATCTCAATCGTTTTCAATGTTTCTAGGGTAGTAATAAAAGAAAAAGCAGTGTCGTTAACAGCTTTTACCAGCATTTCATACACTTTATCATGATTGCTCATACTGCCCTGGTAAAAGCCGTATTGATTTGATGGATTACCTGTTGGCAAATCCGGCTTTTCCATACCTTCTACTGAAAAATATTCCAGCTCGTTCAGGTATTGTCCGCCTATTTTTACGGTTCCCTTTTCGCCAAATAAAACTAATGAACCTTCCATATTTGACTGGTGACTATTAATATTATAATTGACAGTACCAATGGCACCATTAACCATTTTTAAATGCGCAACACCGGTATCTTCAAACTCAATGATGCCGTTATGTAAATAGTTGGAGCGGATACCGCTTGCAGTTGCCACATCACCCAGGAACCAGTAAAGTAAATCTATAAAATGACTGAATTGAGTAAAGAGAATGCCACCGTCCATTTTTTGAGTACCCTGCCAGCTGTTTTGATAGTAAGCAGGAGGGCGGTTCCAAAAACAATTAAGTTGAAAGCTCAGAATAGCACCGAGCTTATTTTCATCTAACAGTTGTTTTACAAATGCAACAGGTGGATTGAAACGATTTTGTTTTACAACAAACAATTGCTTGCTGGTTTGATCCGCAGTTTCAATCATTTTTTTTGCATCCGCAGATGAAAGTGCCATAGGTTTTTCGCATAGCACATGATGGCCAGCCAGTAATGACAGGATGGATTGTTCTGCATGAAGCCCATTGGGAGTACAAATGGATATGATATCTATTTCTTTTTCTTCATTCAGCAGGTCAGCAATAGAGTAGTAGGGGGTTGCTGAAAATTTTTGAGCCATTGCATCCGCTTTTTCTTTCACAACATCACATACCGCAGACAGCTTACCATATTTTATTAATTCTGTTGCATGACGTTGGGCTATTCTGCCACATCCAATAATTGCAAATCGTAATTGAGCATCCATACGCCTCAAATATACTGTTAGCAGCTGAAAAATTTGATGTTTAGTAAGCAGCAGTCAACAAAAAAGGTTCAGCCATTCAGCCGAACCTTTTTATTACTTACACCAGATTTATAAACCGGGTTCACAAAAATGTTTTATTACTGACCCATATTTACTCCATCCATACCATCACCGCCCTGGTTCTTATTATTTTTACGTTTGAACAGGTTGGCATCAAATTTACCAAATCTCCAGTTGAAGTTAAGCCTCATAACCTGTGGGTCACGACGACGGAATACATCCTGTGTAAAGAAAGGAGATTCGGAGTGAATGTCCGAACGGCGGGTTCTGAAAATATCGTTGATGTTGAGTGATACTGAAGCTTGTTTAGTTTTTAAAAACTCATATCGGAAGCCACCATCCACAAAATAATTAGCTCTCACATATCCTTGAGATGAAGTAGCCTGACCAAACATGCCGCCACCTCCGCCGCCAAACATTCCACCACCACGACCACCACCTCCGCCGCTACTGCCACCGGGAGGTAATATTGTTTTGGACTGGTATTCTCCAGATAACTGCATACTAAAATTTTTAAATAACTTAAACGTATTATTTAATTTTCCAAACCAGCTTGCAAATTGATCCTGTTCCGGCTGACCAGCAATTCCTGTATTAATCTTTGATGTAAACAGGTTGGCATTAGTCGTCATATCCCACCACTTTGTCATTTTTGTTTTTAGCGTCAATTCCAATCCTGTTACATAGCTTGATGCTGCATTGATATAAGTATTGACTAAAATATTTTTTCCAGAAACTGTGCTTACTTCCTGCACTTGGAAACGGGTGATGAGGTCAGTAGTGTTTTTATAATAAATTGATGCAAGAAAATTATCCTTATTCTTTTTAAATATTTTTTGATAAGACAACTCAATCGAGTTGGTAAACTCAGGGTTAAGACCAGGATTACCGCGGCTAATATTAAGTGAATCTGAATAATCAGTAAAGGGATACAATTGAAAAAAGTTAGGACGATTTATCTTCCGGGTGTAGTTTAATTGAAATTCCTGATCTTTCTTCATTTTACTACTAAGGAAAACACTAGGAAAAAGACTTACCGGAAATTTGATATTAAATACTTCTCCTTTATCCGGTAACCGGCCTTCATAATCAGAGCTTTCTACTCTTAAGCCCAACTGGTAGCCAATTTTTTTAATTTGATTAGTGTAAGTAGTGTAAGCAGCATATACTTTATCAGTACTGTTGTAATTAACCGATGAAAGTGGGTTGTAAATAGCAACCCCTGATGGACTGATTAAAAAGAAATCATTTTTGTTATCTACATTTCTGATGCTTACTCTTGCACCCATTTCTATTTTTGATTTATCATTTAGTGGATTAATATAGTCTGTCTGAAAGACAAAGTTCTCATTGCTTCCTTTTCCATCTTGTCTTTGCGAAGAAGTTTTTAGTATGTTTTTATTTGAGAAATCTAATGAATCGGATTTAATCAAATTGGAGTTGGAGTTTTTGCTGGCATTATAAGTTACATCAGCTGTCAACTCATGTCCCTGTTTAGGGAAGTTTCTTTTATAACTAACCGTTGTCCCTTTATTCTGGAATGTACTTGTGGAGTTGGAAAAACGTTCAGCCAGAGAAGAGGTTACTGGCGAACCCAACAAATCAGTTTCCATGCTGCTGAATGTAGTTGGCTTGAAACTTCCTTTTACCATATTTCCTGAAACAGAAATGGTATTTCGGTTGTCAATAAAATAATCAAAGCCGGCCCGACCCATAGCGAAGTAACCAAGTTGAATACTTTTATCGTTTTGATACAACTGGCTGTTAGGCGTTCCATACGTAATACGGTTAGTATTTCCGGTACTGATAGATTTACGCTGATTGTAATTGCCGCTAATAAAGAAATTTATTTTTTCCTGGCGAACATTTAAATCCGTTCCCAAACCAATTCTTCCCCTTGTATCAATATTAGTGCGGAGGCTTCCATTATAGCCAACTTTCTTATTTTTCTTCAATACCACATTTAAGATGCCAGATGTGCCACCTGATGCATCAAACTTGGCAGATGGGTTGGTAATAACTTCGACACTTTCAATAGCGTCTGCTGGAATTTGATCCAAGCTCAATGTAGTGGGACGGCCATCAACAAATATTTGAGGAGAATTATTTCTCATTGTTACGTTACCGTCAATATCAACACTCACAGATGGAACATTTTTCATTACATCTACGGCAGTGCCGCCGGCTGAAACAATATTTTTATCAACGTTAAATACTTTGCGGTCAATTCCTAATTTCAACCCAGGGTTGGAAGCCGTTACAGTTACATTATCTAATAACTTTTCATCAAGCTCTATTTTTATATTTCCAAGATCTTTATCCAATGCGCCCATCATATCACCACCCGTTTTTATATCAAACGAAACAGTTTGTTCAAAAGATTTGTAACCGACTACAGTAACTTTTAATTTGGATGGGCCAAATGCAGGTACATTTTCGAGGCTGAATTGACCATTCGCTTTTGTTAGCATACCAGACACTACTGTTTCCTTCCTTTTTTTAGTAACCGTGTCCATTTTAGTCTGGATCAACTGGATGGAGGCGTATTCAATTGCTTTTCCTGATTTTGCTTCCACCACTTTTCCATAAAAACGGCCAGTTGGCATTTGGCCACCACCGGGTCTGTTTCCGCTTCCGGTTGTAGG
Organism: Chitinophagaceae bacterium; assembly: GCA_031415255.1. Classification (GTDB taxonomy): domain Bacteria; phylum Bacteroidota; class Bacteroidia; order Chitinophagales; family Chitinophagaceae; genus JJ008. The sequence goes on from JANORJ010000272.1 coordinate 11,487, forward strand.
CTGTGCAAACGTTATAACTGACAGTAAAACAAGGGATAACGAAAAAATCGACTTTATCATGTATCTAAATTTAGTGGTTAGACGGGCAAAGCTGTTCCAACTTGCTGACAGTGTGGTGACAACTTGATGAATGGCAGTAAGACAACCACAGGAGGGAAATGTTCGGTTTATCAAACTAATATTGAAAAAAATCAGGCAGTTAGCTGGGTGACAATTACCTGCAGCAGGCCAATTATAAATCCGATAACAGCACCTATTATTTCTACAAATCTGAATTCTTTTGACATTATCTGCAGCAGTACTTCTTCTAATTTATCAGAAGAAAACCCGGATACTTTTTTAATAACAATTTGCTCCAAGTCAAGCTCATCTTTCAGGTTGACGGCATATTGTTTCATTACCTGGGGAAACAGTGATTCTATTTCCATCATAAATGCCTCTTTGAGTTTGCTGATTGTTTTATCACCGATAAACATACTTATCACCGGCATTTCATTACCAAGCCGGTTGCGCAAAAAATCATCAATGTGATTTTCAATCATTGGCATTATTTTCTTCAGGTTTTCTGGGCTGCTTATTTTTTCTTCAATATCATCGAAGGATAGAAACTCCGCACTGACAAGTTTTCCTAATTTTTCAGCAAATTGTTGTTGTCGTTTAGGAAAAATTCCGTGGAATGTGATACCTAATATTTTTTTTGGTTCACGGGGATGAAACAACATCTTTATTGCTACCCAGTTGGTAACCCAACCAATAAAAGCCGAAATAAGGGGGATGATAATTAGTAACCAGTAGTTCATTTTTTTAATTAAAGGAGTGTAAAGAAACTGAAAGGTGAGCCTTATTCAAAATCTGGTTTTGGAAAAAGGTCTTATTTTCTTTATTTTTGCAGCCGACAAACGGTAGCCATAGCTCAGTTGGTTAGAGCATTAGATTGTGGTTCTAAGGGTCGTGGGTTCGAGCCCCATTGGTTACCCCCAAAAACTCTGTTTTGCCAGTAGGCGAAACAGAGTTTTTCATTTCTAAACATACTCCAGCCATCTTTTTTAAATTGTTAAAGGGTTTATTCATTTCCACCATTCATCAAAAACCCTTGTTAAAAGCGTATAAAGGCAAGAAAAACAGTGTTTTTGCGTTATTTTTGAGATATGCATAATGCAATTAAATACCTTTTGAATATGAAAAGACTTCCAATTGTGATTTTGATGGTCGTGGCAGGTTCGTTCCTTGCTTTCAAAACGATGGGAACTGCTACTCGAAACACTTCCACTAATCCCCCCTCCAAGTATGAGCAAATCCTGAAATTAGTTGGTGAAATGCTGTCGCAGGCACACTACAATCCTCAGAGCATTAATGATGCGTTCTCCCAAAAAGTGTTTAAAAAATTTATGGGGGATCTTGACCCCGATAAAAACATGTACCTGAAAGGTGACATTGCTGCTTTGAAAAAATTTGAAACAAAGATTGATGATGAAATTAAAGGAGCACCTGTTGAATTTTTTCTAGCAGCTGGTAAAACCTTTACTACAAGAATGGAAGAAGTGGCAATCATTTACAATGAAATGCTGGCTAAGCCATTTGACTTTACAGTGGATGAAGAAGTAATTCTTGATAATGATAAATTGGACTATCCAACTTCTGAAGCCGAAAGAAAAGACCGCTGGAGAAAGAAGCTGAAGTTTATGACCCTAGAGCGATATGTTGACTTAGTAGATATCCGGGAAAAAAATAAGGGTAAAGAAAAATTTGTAGTAAAGACAGATGCTGAATTGGAGAAAGATGCCCGTGATAAAGTAAAACGTATAATGGACAGGACGTTTGAACGTTTTCGTTTTAAGTTTACAGATGATGATAAATTCAATGTGTTTGTAAATGCTGTTACTACCACTATGGATCCGCACACAGAATTTTATCCGCCGGTGGAGAAGCGATATTTTGATGAAGAAATGAGCGGAGAATTTTTTGGTATTGGAGCGTCTCTTCAATATGATGATGGTAGTATTAAAGTGAGTAGTGTATTGTCAGGAAGCCCGGCTTCTAAATCAGGTGAAATTCAGCAGGGAGATATAATACTTAAAGTGGCACAAGGAAAAGAAGAACCTGTTGATTTGACTGGTTATGTAGTAACGGATGCAGTGAAAATAATACGGGGTAAAAAAGGAACTGAGGTTAGGCTTACCATAAAAAAGCTAGATGGCAACATAAAGGTGATAACGCTTATTCGTGAAAAAATCGTTCAGGATGAGGCGTTTGCCCGAAGTGCTATTGTAAAAGAAGGAGGTTCAAAAATCGGTTATATCTATTTGCCAGAATTTTATGCAAATTTTGAGGATCCGAAAGGTGCCCGCAGCTATGTGGATGTGGCTAAAGAAGTTACTAAATTAAAAGAAGAACAGGTAGACGGTATTGTAATTGAC
>JANORJ010000273.1:0-5152 GCA_031415255.1 Chitinophagaceae bacterium
GCAAAATTGATGGAGTTTCTTTCGAATGCGTTTCTGAAATATGGGTTACTCCGGAGGGAGCCGGTGATAAAATTATTTCTTTTCGGGGTGATGTATCGCCTTGGTCGGTTCGCTTTTACCTAGACGGACAGGGTTCAAATATCACAGCCGGTACTTATATTTTTCAAAGTGGTGTTCTGCGCAATGTAATCCTTCTTAATAATACTGGTAACTATGGTGCCGGATATTTCTGTGGTTTCGGCACCCCATGTACATTTGACGGGAGTGGAAAAATTATCATTCTCGAAATCAACAAAAAGCATATTAAAGGCACTTTTGAATTTGTTACATCTGTAAGTCCAGCAACAAGCACTTTTAAAACCATTACAGATGGTGAATTTTATATTAAAAGAAATTAGTTGAAACCCTAAAAATTAACCTTCCAGAAATGGAAAGAAAAATACTCAGTACGATGAAGCACTATAGTAACTTTTACCAAGTGTTAAATTATTCACCGGTTCATTTAGTACTACCTATGCAAACTGCAAGTTCAAAACAAATCCTTTTACCAATATTGAATTCGATGAATGTCTAGTAATTGATTCAAAGACGCTTCTTGCTATGAAAAGATGAAAGGAATATAACAGAAAGTGGTTGTTTATTCCTGATCAAAAATTAATAACAATAAAAAATAATTTATGAAAAAGCTATTAAATATTCTGTTGATTTCTTCTATAGCAATCTTCACTATTTCTTGTAAAAAAGATGCGACTGATGTTCCCCTTGGCACTATTAAAGCAACTATTAATGGTAATGCTTTCACGTTTAATGTGCAAGCAAGGGCAACGAGGCTAACGGTTAGCGGTGGTTATGGAATTCAAATTCAGGGAAATTTTAAAACTACTTCTACCACTAATTTAAGTTTCTCCGTTGTGAGGCCTGGCCCAATTTCTACAGGCTCTTATACTGAAAATACGGCTGGTAATCCGCTTGTACAGATGACACATTGTACAGAAGTTCTTTTCCCATGTGTAATTCAGGCTACTGCCTATGGAAACACTTCCAATCCTGTTAGCGTAACCATTACAGAAATTACCGGTTCATCGGTTAAAGGAACTTTTAGTGGAGAGTTACAAGTTAGCTCAGGTGGTACAGAGTTATTAAAAAACGGGGTTTTTTATGTAAGTTTTTAAATCACTTCTTTAAAAGAAAATTTTAAATATGAAAAAGATTACAAGAGTGCTGTTTTTTATTTCCTGAATTCCTTCATTAACCTTAAAAATAAATTTATGAAAAAAATGATCCTATTTGGCTTGCTATTAATTTTGTCGAGTACTTTATTCAGTCAGATAACTACTACAGCAACACCGACTGTAAAAACAGATTACCTAAAAAAAAGTAAGAACCAGAAAACTACAGCTTGGATATTGCTTGGCGGTGGCACGGCGTTATCAGCCGCTGGTATAGCGGTTGGCTTTAGTGAAGTGCTCGTTGATATTAGCAATATCTTTTCCAGCGAGCCAGAAAAAACATCTAACACCGGCGAAGTGCTTTTTTATACTGGACTTGCCTCCATGGCTGGCAGCATTCCACTATTTATTGCTTCATCAAATAATAGAAAGAGAGCATCCAGTGTTTCTGCTTCTTTCAAAATAGAAAACAGACCTTCTGTTGTACATGGCATAGTTATTAAAACACCCTACCCTGCCCTGTCTGTTAAGATTGGAATATGATAAAAGATTAAACTAATTCTTTGTTTTAACCATTAAAACCAACTGTATGAGAAAACTTTCGCTATGGGCAAAAGGTCATAAAAAAATGGCCCGCATTACTATTGTAGTTTCCTTTATTGCACTAACAGCATTGGGCATTGCTACCGGTAGTCTGTTATCGGAGCTTGGCATTACACTTACCGCTGTTACTTTGTTAGCATTTGTAGCGGCTTATTTTACAGGAGTAATTTTTTATCCGATCAAATTTTTTAAGGGAAACCAAAAGAATACGACAGCATTTTATGTGCGACAAAAAAGTTGCGATTGGTTGCTGACTGCTGCTACTTTCTGCATGATTGTTTATTTTGGCAACCGGCCAAACGAAATTTTTAATTTCTCACCATCGGTAAACGCTACTATACCAGCTACCGCATTATTTCCAAAAGACAGTTCGATAAAAGCCTATAAAACAATTACTGCATTCAAAGCTTCCTTAAAGGATGAAACCGGTAAGTCCTTTAAATTAAAAGAAAGAAAGAAACTGCTGAAAGAACAGATTGGTGCTATAAAAAAGGACAAAGACATGTCTAATGGTGGAAAAGTAGCACTCATCGTTTTATCCGTAGTGGTAGCTTTAGGACTGTTGTATCTCGTAGCCGCTTTATCCTGCTCCCTGTCTTGCGGTGGGTCAGAAGGTGCCGCCGTATTAGTAATGATTGGTGGGGCGGGATTAATAGTTTTTCTGCTTGTAATGGCTATCAGAGCAATACTGGGCAAAAAGAAAAAACTAAAGAAAACGGACATTGCACCGGAAGAACCGGCCAAAACTGGCAGTTGATAAGCAACAACCCTTTGAAAAGCCCCTGTTTTTAAGCAAAGCCGGGGCTTTTTTATTACTTTTTTCAAAATGGCTTAAATCAATTCAAACGAACAAAAAAAGCTCACTTTCGAAAATCGTCAGGTTTACTTATGTTTGCGGCAGATTTACTTTACTGTTTATTAAAAAACAGGGACCTTCCCGAAAATCCCAAAAAAGAGTAGGGCGCCTTTTACCGAAAAGCGATACGAGTAGGTAATCCAAAAACTACTGTTATGAAGAAAATAATTTTTATGTTAGCAGCAGCTCTTTTCTGCTTTCAAATAGCTGGTATTTCACAAACCAGGGTTGGAGTTACAGCTGGTGTCGCAATGTCTAAAATGACGGGCAATGTGGATGGAGATAGTAAAGGAGGTTTCATAGCAGGTATTATGCTTGAAACACCACTATGTAAAAGCTTCGGCTTTCGCCCCACCTTATCTTATGTACAAAAAGGAATAAGCCAAACACCACCGGCAGGTACTTTAATTGATGAGTTTAATATAGATCTTCGCTATGCTGAGTTCAACGCCGATTTTGTTTATTTTCTAAGTGGCGGAAAAGGTGGCGTTTTTATAGGAGCAGGTCCGTCAATAGCATTCAATCTTCCTTCAAAAAGAGTTTCTATTACGGATGATGTAAAAACAACCACCACTATTAAGTTTGGCAATACCTCCGGTGATGATATGAGAGGTACTGACTTTGGTGCCAACTTTACCGCCGGTTGGAGATCTAAAAGCGGATTTATACTAAACCTTAATTATAATAAAGGATTAAGAAACCTGGTAGTAGAAGGCGGTTCCGGCAAACTAAAGAATGAATATATCGGTATTCAGTTGGGTATTTTTTTGAATAACGGTACAGCAAAGTAAAATTAAACAGCTTACTGCAAACTAATTATACAAGCCCTTCCCGCCTGAAGCCGGAGGGGCTTTTTGTGTGCTAACCCCTAACCAGTACCTTTACCGCCTTGCTAAAAAATAACATCAACTTTTGAAAAAAGAATATAATGAGTACACAACATCTTTCTGAACAAGAACTTCTTCGTCGTGAAAAACTGGCGGAACTAATAATGATGGGTATTGAACCTTACCCTGCTCCTTTGTTTCCGGTTAACAATAACTCTGTACATATAAAAGAAACGCTTACTGCAGAAAATAAAGAACAGTTTACCGATGTGTGCCTTGCCGGTCGCATTATGAGTGTAAGGGATATGGGTAAAGCCAATTTTTGTGTAATACAGGATGGCCATGGTAAAATACAACTCTATATCCGCCGGGATGATATTTGCCCGGGTGAGGATAAAACGTTGTATGATATTGTCTGGAAAAAATTATTGGACATCGGCGACATCATCGGTATTAAAGGTTACGGTTTTATTACCAAGACCGGCGAGCCTTCTGTGCATGTAACAGAACTAACCTTGCTCACCAAATCACTTCGCCCATTGCCAATAGTAAAAGAAGCAGATGGACAAACATTTGATGCCGTTACCGATCCTGAATTTAAATATCGCCAGCGGTATGCTGACCTTATTATTAATCCTTCGGTAAAAGAAACATTTATCAAGAGAACAAAGTTGATTAATTCAATTCGTGAGTTTTTAAATAATCATGGCGCATTAGAAGTAGATACACCGGTACTGCAAAGTATTCCGGGTGGTGCTGCAGCAAGACCGTTTGCTACCCATCATAATGCGTTGGATATTCCTTTGTACTTACGCATTGCTAATGAGCTTTATTTAAAACGATTAATCGTTGGTGGCTTTGACTGGGTGTATGAATTCAGTCGCAACTTTCGCAATGAAGGCATGGATCGTACGCATAACCCGGAGTTTACCATCCTGGAATTTTATACAGCGTATAAAGATTATTTCTGGATGATGGAAACAACCGAGCAATTGCTGGAAAAAACAGCGAAAGATGTTTGTGGCACAACAGATGTGACAATGGGCGACAGAACTATTTCTTTTAAAGCACCTTTTAAACGCATCAGCATTTATGATGCAATACAGGAACATACAGGCACCGATGTAAGCCGGATGAATGAAGAACAACTACGTTCTGTTTGCAAACAATTGCATATTGGCGTTGACAACACCATGGGCAAGGGCAAACTAATTGATACACTCTTTGGCGAAAAATGCGAGAAGAATTATGTGCAGCCGACATTTATAATTGATTACCCGGTGGAGATGAGTCCGCTAACAAAAAAGCACCGTGACAAACAAGGATTGGTAGAAAGATTTGAATTAATTATTAATGGAAAAGAAATTGCCAATGCCTACAGTGAGTTGAATGATCCGATAGACCAACGGGAACGTTTTGAAGAACAAGTAAAATTGGGCGAACGGGGTGATGATGAAGCTATGTTTATTGATTATGATTTTTTACGGGCATTGGAATATGGTATGCCACCTACATCGGGTATCGGTATCGGTATTGACAGGCTTTGTATGCTGCTAACGAATAGTGCTTCTATACAAGATGTGCTGTTGTTTCCGCAGATGCGGCCGGAGAAGGGGCAGGAGGTAAGTGAGGAATCAAAAGATAAATAATTTAAAAAGCCATTCGTTTTGAATGGCTTTTTAAATATAGCTTGTTCG
>JANORJ010000274.1:0-2976 GCA_031415255.1 Chitinophagaceae bacterium
CCTTATATATGCTAAAACCTCACTAGTTTTTGCGGTGTTTTTTTTAGCAAAAAATTTAAGGGTGTAGTACATTAAATCTTCACCTTTTCTATCACTTATTTTCCCCATAGCGTTGTTTTGGTTTATCACTCAAAATACGCCATAGTCTCGAACTTAACCGCCGTTAGGTAAGAAGCCGAGCTTATTTTTTTGTATTCTCCCGATGCGGTTTAACATAATATAAATTATAGGAATTATTCCTTACCTGTGAAGCTATAGCTTCCAGAATCAAATAACTGAATCATTAAATAACCATACTATGAAAAAGATTTTCCTTTTTATTATCACTATTTCGTTTATACTGGCATCCTGTGGAAGCTCAGAAAATAAAACGGAATCATCAGAAACAGTAATAAAAGAAAAGAAAGATACAGTTGCTGTAATACCTGAGCCAAAAAATAGAGAACAAATAATAATAAATGCAGATTCTGTAAGCACTGTAACGACCGAAAAAATTTCTGAAAAAAAAGAAAAAACGAAGACTGTCAGCAAGGCTGGCCAGTCCCGTGCAGCTACAAGAGGACTTTCATCGGCACCGGAGGACTTATTTCCTAAAATTGATAATTATTTGGTGTCAGCTGCAAAACATGCTGCATCACACTCCGGTGGTATTACTAATTGTATTATTACTGTCACCAATGCCCTGCCTGATATTACTTTTCAAAAAGCTGTGCTCGAAGTAATTGTTCAAAAACAAGATGGAACAGACTTACAGAGAAACTATTATACGGTACTAAATTTAGAACCAGGCATATCTAAAGTGGTTAAAATTCCCAACAATGCCCAGGGATCAAAAGTGCTGACTCAAATTGTAAAAGTAAAAAGCACAGAGCTTACAAATGGTGAATGGGTATTAACCGGCAGCCATTTTGTTAGTAACTGATAGTATGAATTTAAGAGAAATAATACTGGCGGAACATTCCAAAGCCAATTGTGTAAGAATAATAAAATGGATTGGCAGCAGCCAGCAACGGTTTGATGAATTGGTGGATTTATTTCTTAACGATGAATACCGTGTGGTGCAGCGGGCCGGTTGGCCATTGAGTTTTATTGCTATTGCCCACCCACCGCTAATTAAAAAGCATTTTAGCAAATTGCTTAAAAATCTAAAAAAACCAGGCATACATGTTGCCGTAAAACGAAATACTGTCCGGCTTTTGGAAGAGGTTGAAATTCCTAAAAAATTTCATGGAGAAGTGATGAACTTTTGTTTTGATTACATCATCTCCCCCACTGAAAAAGTAGCTGTCAAAGCATTTTCTTTAACCATCTTACAAAAGTTATCAAAAAAATATCCTGAAATAAAACAAGAATTAAAAACAATTATTGAAGACCGGTGGGATTTTGAAACAGCAGCGTTTCATTCAAGAGCAAAAAATATTTTGAAAGAAATTGGATAACAGAAAACGGAACTCCGATTCCGTTCATTTTTAAAAGCCGGAACTCAGTTCCGGCATCAAGAGTAATATTCTTTTTTGATATATAGCTATCTCCGAACCTTCTGCCATAAAAACAGAAACAGGCTTTGTATCAGCAAGATACTTGAATGCATCCCCATATAATCCACCAAAATCACAATCAATAGAGTATTCTTTTACTGTATAAATATCCCACTTCGGATGCACCACATGGTATTCGCCGGTTTTTGTTGCAGACATAGCTGAGTAGCCCCAAAAATGTTGGGTAATAAATTCTTCTTCGCTATCTGCTTCTAATGGTGTTGCGATTTTATCAGCCTTCACAGCAATTGTATTCCAGTTTTTATTTTTCTTCCATTGATAACTCACCTGCAATTCTTCTTCTTCATACTTCCATGAATATCGCATGGGCAAACTGGAATAATGTTCTTTATAAATTGTATTTGCAACAAAAACAATAGCTGGTTTTGGAACTATTTCGCTGATGAATACTACACCCCGTTTCCATTCATTATTTTCTTTGTATCTAACATAAAACCGCAGGTTCACCTCCGGAAAGTTGATATGAAAGAGAATTTTGAATCCTTTCACCTTTACATTTTTAAAAAGAAAACCAACAAGACTTACATAACAGTTGCCATTCCAAAAATCTAATTCAGTTCCGGGTGGCAGGTATTTTTTCAACAGAGCTGAATCAACTTTATAGTTAGCCATGATAAGTTTTCGCCACTCTGCCGTCAGGAATTTTTTCTGATTCATTTCTTTTCGCTTTTATCAAATTCTCTGAATATTAACCGTAAGTTCTGATCGTAAGTAAAATAATTGTACAGCCAGTTACTGAATACGAAAAACCTGTTCTTTACTCCTAGTATCAGCATCAGGTGCAAACCCATCCAAATCATCCAGGCTATAAAACCACCGAAATGAAGTTTTGGTTTGGGCACATCAACCACAGCCAAATTACGACCGACAGTTGCCATTGAACCTTTATCCTTGTATTCAAATTCATATTGTTTATCAGGGTTTGATTTTCGTTCTATCAATTTAAAATTCCCTGCCAATAATTCTGCTTGTTGCATGGCCACTGGTGCCACCTGCGGATGACCAGCAGGATATTTTGGTGTTTCCATATATGCAAGGTCGCCGATGGCATATATATTATTGTATCCTTTTACCAGGCAATGCCTGTCTGTGGTAATCCTGTTTCCACGGGCAATTAAACTTTTATCCACTCCAGTAGGTACATTTCCTTTTATACCCGCTGCCCAAATCATAGTGCTGGTTGCAATTTGTTCCCCATTATTCAGCAGTACTTTATTACCGTTATAATCTTTCACCAGTGCATTGGTCATTACTGTCACTCCCAGCTTTTCTAAATACTTTTTTGATTGTACCGAAGATTTCTCACTCATGGCAGCTAATGTTTTACCAGCTCCTTCCAGCAAATAAATATTCATGGCAGAAAAATCTAATTCAGGATAATCCCTTGGCAATACATATTTTTTCATTTCGGCCACTG
>JANORJ010000275.1:0-2306 GCA_031415255.1 Chitinophagaceae bacterium
CGGGAGCTTCTGCTTTTACTGCTGATTGTTCTACAGCTACACCTGACGGCCTTTATGAAGCAGGAACACAATTGAACGCATCGAATACGGTGGATTTAAGTGTAAACGTTACAGCCATCGGTCCGTATAGCATAACCACCACCGCTGTTAATGGTATGGTATTTACCAAGTCTGGCACTTTTACTGTACTTGGCCCAACAACTATCACACTTGTAGGATCAGGAACTCCAACTGCTGCTGGAACTTTTTCTATTCCAATGCCGGGAACTGTGCCCTGCAATTTCTCAATAGTAGTTGATGCTCCATTACCTGTATATCATTGGAAATTTACCGTAGCTAATGCCCCAACTACTATTTACAGAGGAGAAAACGATGCTGTAGCATTAGGGTCAAATCCGCCGATTCCGGGAACATCATTTGTACTTCAGGGTTCCAATGCATCAGGTTCCGATTTTTTTGCTATCATATTAGTTGACATTAGTGGTACAATAAATAACGGGGAGACTTATAGTACTTCTGCCACTGTAACTAATGCCGCATTATTTAATTATGATTTACCATCGCCGGTTGTAGAGACTTATTCTGCCGACCCAAGTGTTACTGGTGTTACTATGATTTTTACAGTAACAACACATAATGTAGCGACAAAAACTATTACTGGTACTTTTACCGGGACTGCTAAAAATATTGCGGGACAAACTATTAATATCAATACTGGTACTTTTACCGGTACCTACCCATAATATTAAAATGATTGATTAAAAAAAGTAAAGCTGCTTTTCGAAGCAGCTTTACTTTTTTTATTAGAAACCTTTTTTCTTTCCTGACTCTAATGGCGGCAATTTAAAATCATCTACTGCACTTTTTTGTGCAATCATTTTTTCTATGTCTTCAATTTTGCGGGGGGCAAAATGGGAGAGGAGTTCATATCCATCCTGTGTAATCAATAAATCATCTTCAATACGAACGGCAATGCTCCACCATTTTTTATCGCAGGGGCTTCCTTCGGGAATATAAATGCCGGGTTCAATAGTGATGACCATATCTTTTTTCATGGTTTCATAAAAACCACGGTCATGCACATCCAAACCGATATGGTGACTAAGGCCATGCGGATAATATTTACCTACCTCTTTTATATCTTTAATGATACCAAGTTTTAATAATCCTTCGGCAATAGTATTTTTAGCGGCTGTAGTGGCATCAGCAAACTTTGCTCCTTCTTTCAATAGTTTAAAAGCAGCCTCTTGTGCATCATACACTAATTGATAAATGATTCTTTCGGTTGCCGAAAATTTTCCATCCACCGGAACTGTTCTTGTTACATCGGCAGTGTAGCCGTGGTATGCTGCACCCACATCCATCAGCATCATTTGGGTGCCCACTTTCGTTTTGGCATTTTCCATATAATGAAGAATGCAGCCATTTTCGCCGGAGCCGATGATAGAGCCATAGCCCACTTCTTCGGCACCATATTTTTTATGTACATATTCATGCAAGCCTTGTATTTCCAGTTCCGACATATTGGTGTGCAGGGCTTTCATCACCTCGTTTTGTCCCTGGCAGGAAATTTCTACTGCTTTGCGAATCAAATTCATTTCCTCCGGTGTTTTTATCTGGCGCAGGCTGCCGGTAAGGTCACGGTATAGTTTTGTATCAAATCTGTTTTGCTGCGACATCTGTTCTGGCATTGCTGATTTTTGTTTAAACTGTTTTATCAGGTCAAACAAATCGGCATTGTCATAGGTATCGGGTACATCCACCGGAAATTTATCATAAATGATCTTGGTAAATTTTGAAAAATCAAGCTTGAAGTTTTTGAAATCAGCGCCGTTATAGGCAGTGTTGATTCCCAGTTTTTCTTTTACTCCTGCAGTACCCAATCTTTTACCTGTCCATTGCTCTGCCTGTGCATTCTTTTTTTGTACAAACAGTATTTCAGTATATGTGTTACCATCAGAATCAGTTTGCGGCTCCTTAAAAATCAGTAGCAATGAATGCGGCTCTTTATACCCGCTGAAATAATACATATCGGGACTCTGGTGATAAAGATATTCCACATCGTTGGAGAAGGTACGGGTAGGAAAGGCAAATACTGCCATCACCGAATTTTGCGGCATCTGTTCCCGCAGGGCAGCTCTGCGGCCTGCATGAAAATCTTTGGTTAAATAATCTGTTGGGAGATTGTCCTCGTTTGTAGCAGGTGCTGGTTGTGCAAAAAGGGTAGTTGAAAATAAAGCAGCAATGGCGAAAAGGAGGTTTTTAGTCTTAATATTTTTAAACATAAAAAAGGTGATTGAGAAAAC
>JANORJ010000276.1:0-2741 GCA_031415255.1 Chitinophagaceae bacterium
ATTTTTTTCAGGAGGCATATTCACAAAGTGAAGTCTCTGACAATTTGAAGAAGTTACAAATTGAGCAACATGATTCAAATAGGATTGTTTTTTTGGCGAGGTTAAGTAGGGCTTACCTCAATTCCAGACCTGATACTGCGCTGCTATTAGGAAAAGAAGCGTTTGCATTGGCTAAGCAAACAAAATCCTTAAAGGGTCAAGCGTTAGGTTTACAGGTTATTGGGGATGTACTAAGCCTGACTGGCAATAATTTAAAAGCCTTGGAAGCTTTTTTTGACCAATTAAAAAAGTACGAAAAGCTCAATTATCAACTAGGTATTGCGAAATCTTATAATAATATAGCATCAGTCTATTCAAAACAAGCAGACTTTCAACAAGCCTTATATTATCTTTTCAAAGCCAAAACTATTGCAGAAGAAGAAAATGATAAAAAAACATTACCTACGTATTATCTGAATCTTGGTGACACTTATGAAAAACTGGATAAAATAGATTCGGCCAGAATTTTTACAAACGAAGGTTTTGAATTAGCTAAACTTATAAAGGATACTAATTCTATGGGTGCTGCGCTAAACAACCTTGCGAATATATATACAAAAATGGAGGCACCTTCCATCGCTATGGAATTCTACAAGGCTTCTATCTCATTTTATACTCAACAAAATGACTTTGATGGTCTTTGCGAAGCATATTTGGGAATCGCCAAGCTATTCAAAAAGGGGGCAGATTCTTCTTTATATTATGCCAGGCTCTCCATGGCAGCTGCAGAAAACAGCGGTTTCATCAATCGGAGACTTGATGCGAGTATTTTTTTAGCCGATTATTTTCAAAATAAACAAATTGTAGATAGTGCCTTTATTTACCAATCAATTGCAATAGAAGCTAAAGACAGTTTATTTAACCAAGAAATAATTAAACAAGTTCAAAACCTTTCGTTTGCTGAAACTCTAAGACAACAAGAAATAGCAGAAGCAAAAAAGATTGCTAAAACCGAACGAAAAAATAGCCTACAATTGATTGGAATTGCAACTTTCATTATTATTTTGTTTCTATTTTTTCTATTGATCAGTCGCCGTAAGTCTAAACCTCAGACAGTAAGGTTTTTTGGCATAATTGCCCTACTATTGGTTTTTGAATTTATCGCACTATTTATTCACCCCTATGTTGCTGAATGGACTCATCATACACCGGTGTGGATGCTGCTGATATTAGTTTTAGTAGGAGCCGTATTATTCCCATTCCATCATAAACTTGAGAAGTTTGTAAAATCTAAGTCGACAATCAAAAAAAGTTAGACTTCGAATCAAACAATTGCGGTGAATTGGACTGTGTGGTAATAAATAAAAAATTAATCCTTACCTCTTGGAATTACGGAATAAGCAATTCCGTTGTGTGATATTATCTACTATTAAATACTTTCTCACCAGAATTTCACCAGTTAATGTTCAATCATTTCAATTCATTGAAGGTCATATAGGAATTTAAATATGTCAAAATCCCAGTAGGCATAGCGTACTAATTTAAACTAGTCGCATAAGTTGTGATTAACAGCGCAGAATTTCTCAAATACTAAATAACAATATTCAGAACGGTAGTAACTGATAAGGTATCCTAATCACCAATTGCCTCTTTATTAAACCTTTCTTTAATGATTTGTAACTTATACGTTTACCAGATATTGGAAATCTAAAAATAAGGCTACCACGATATACTGTTGTTTTTAATTTTACTGGCTGTTGAGTCAGCAACCATACGTTTTATACATCCTGCAAACCAATATTATAAGCTGGGTGTATATACCTTATGATTATTTCTTGGAACATTGATTTTTTTATAAATTTACAATAATCAGTTGGCACAGAATTATATTGATAATCAGATACATTTTGTGCCAGCAGTTTCGCCTATTTACGAGTTGTATGTCACCCTAAACAGCATCTTACTTAAATTCAAACTAACATGACTTTGCCGACCCGACCCCACGCTATTTTTAGCACATTGCAAGGCGCACAAAACCCCGACACAAAGCCAACCTTGCAAAGAGCTAAAAATGCCAACGCACAGCCAGCCCGTTAGCTTCCCCGCCACCGCAGGTGCAACGCTGGACGGTTACAATAAATTATAGAATTTATAACAGCTTTCGAATTATTTTATAGTCACTTTTTCTGAAAGAGATTTACTCCAATACTCAGTCTAAAATTAACAGCCTCACCCGGAGTATATTTCCATTCATTTGTTGAGGAATTGAACCATCCGATAGCAGCATAATTGATGTTGGCAATGTTGTATACATTTAAACCGATATTAAATTTTTCATTGCTATAACTTATTGCTGCATCCAGTAAATTGTGAGCCGGCAGAAATCTTGTGTTTGGATCTGGGTTATAATTGACCACAGCACCCCGCTTGCCCATGTATTGATACCCGATTGCAAATGAAATATCCTTCAGTTTGCCATTTATTAATTTATATTTTAACCAAAGATTGCCATAATGCATTGGTGTACCGAAATTTTGCAGCCCAATATTATTAGGATCGCTGTCTTTGGTAATTTTTGCATCGGCATATTCATAGTTAGCATTCACGGTGAGTGCATTTGTAATATTACCGGTCATATCAAAGTCAATCCCGTTACTTGTTATCTGTCCTTTTTGAATTTGATACCCGGGATGTAATGGGTCTGATGTTAAGGTATTATTCTTTACAATATGATAAGCTGACAAACCAAGGCTTAGTTTTTT
>JANORJ010000277.1:0-4673 GCA_031415255.1 Chitinophagaceae bacterium
GGCACTGAAGTTGACGGTCGTGGTATCGTAGTTAACGAAAGTCGTCCTAAGCCGGAAGGTGGTGGAGCTGGCGGCGGCGGTGGCTTCAAGAAAAGAAGCTTCGGCGGCGGTGGCGGCGGATATGGTGGCGGCGGTGGCGGCTACAAAGGTGGTGGCAGCGGCGGTGGCGGCGGCTACAAAGGTAAGAGCGGCGGCGGCGGTTACAACCGTGACCGTGGCGGCAGCGGTGGATTCAATAACGATTATTAATCAATAACGATATTCAACGAAGCTTTAATAAGTTCGGTTCGAAAGAGCCGGACTTTTTTTTTATTAGTATCTGAATAAAAGCTTTCCAGGTATTAAATCCACATCAAGTTTTGTAGCCTCAAAATATTCCCCATCAAGGTGAAATAAAATACTCTCATTACTCTCAATTGATATTTTCTTCACTTTCGAATAATTAACAAAGGAAAGATTTAAGTGTCGTCCTTTTTCAATAAACGGTAGCCATCTTAAACGATTTAATGGGCGAAGTGCATCAATAATAACAATATCAAACAATCCATCATCTGGTTCTGCTTGTGGGGCAATATGAAAACCGCCACCTGCCCTACTGCCATTACTGATATCAATAATAAAATATTTTTTTTCAGCAATTGTTTTATCATCTGTTATTATCCGATAAGTTTTTGAACGATACAAAAATATTTTTTTCAGTATCATAGCCATAAATGAAGCTTTACCGGCTTTTTTCTTTTTGCCTGTAAGACTTTTTGCGACTACACCTTCAAAGCCAACCCCAACTCCGTTGACAAAATATTTTTCATTGCACCTTCCAAGGTCAATGGGTTTAGGTTCTGCCGACAAAGCAAGCTGGACCTGATCTTCAAAATTAATTTTTCCATAAAGCATCCAGTGAAAATCATTGCCAGTTCCACCATTGAAAATAACAAGAGGTCGTATTATATCAGGATAATAATTGACAAAATAATTCAGTGTTCCATCCCCGCCAACAATCCATACGTCAGTAAAGTCATTAAACTCTGGCGGCCAGTTTTCTTTGAATAAAGAATGAGGAATATCTTTATTGGATAAGTCTTCTGCTATTTTCTCAGCTAATGCTACTGCTCTTCCAGATCCTGCCAGTTGATTACAAACGACGGCGATATTTTTTGAGTTGTGTTGCATTAAATGAAATAGTCCCGCATATAGCGGGACTATAAATCTAATAGTTTTATTTTTTACTGTACCACTTTCACCACCCCAGCTCCATTATAAGAATGGTATTCTCCGTTGTACATCGCATCAGCACTTACAGATCCCATTTTATAATTACCAGGTGATACTGCACGGACAGCATAGTAATAAGTTTGCTTATTACTATTAGCATCTACAAAGAAATGGATACGATCGTCCCGCACATCCAATGCTGTTGGAGTAGATGCGTCTTTTATCCAATCCATACCGGGTATTTCTTTGGTCCTCGGGTTTTCAATTTCAAAACCGGCAGGTAACAGGTCAGTAACAACTACATTTTCTATTGGCGTATTAAATGACCGTTCTAATGTAACACCGACAATGATTAAATCATTTTGTTTAAAGGTGTTTGTAGTAATGGGTTTACCTGTTCGTTCATAGAAACGTTTTCTTACTTTCAGGTAACTATCTTCTTCTTTGTATGCACCACTGGCACTGATGCCTTCGGCCTGCCAGAAATAATACAAACGGCCATTGCCCTTTGTAGTTATCTCTACATTATTATTACCCAGGGCTTTCATATCACCTGTCCACTGGCCACCATCTACTTTAGCAATTGTTTTTCCGTTTACTTTTATTTCGGCTGTGGCTGTAGAATTATTAGCAGCTTTTGCATGTTTACCCAGGGCAAGAAAAGCAAATGCTCTTTCCTGTGTACTCAGGTATCTTCTGGCTTTTAATTTATCAGCCACATGTTTCACCATCGTACCAATCTGCGCATTGCCGGGGTCCACATCAATCAAAGCATTCAATGCAATAGCTTCATCCCTCACATCAGAATAGTAGCTGCCTCCTGTTTGTGGTACAGATTCTTCACCACTGAAAGATGCAGGCAACATAGCAGTAAAAGATTTTCTATCTCCGGCTGTTGCATAGGCTGCGGCCAATAAATAACGGCTGTCCAATGCAAGCATCGAAGTGTTGGCTTTATAATAGTTCATCGCAGGCACATTGGTTCTTCCTGCAAGTGTCAGTACATATAATCCGTATGCCACTTCTTTTGGTGCAATCTTTTTATTCTGGTCTCGGTTGTAGAAATAAGTAATCGTTTCCTTATTCTTCAACTTGTTGTTGATATAGTTCAGCATCGTTTCCAGCAAACTATTGTCCACATCAAAACCAGCTTTCTTTGCTTCTAATAAAAAATGTGCTGCATAGACTGTAGTCCACCAGTCTTCTTTGCCTTCGCCATCCCAAAGTGTAACAGCACCATTATATAACTGCCGCATTTTAATTTTGCGGATAGCTTCCATGATGTTGGTATTTGCATTTGTTTTATTCTGTTGTTTATTCAACATCATTAAATCAGACAAATCACTATAATAGATTTGAGGGAATGCAGCAGAAATTGTTTGCTCAGTACAACCATAAGGATATTGCACCAGCCATTTTAATTGTTCCCCCAGCTCCAATGCAGGAGAACGGCTGACTACCAAACTATAATTAACACTCGATGGCATAAAATCACTCAAACTAATATTCACTTTCTGTGAGCTACCACCGGCAATCGAACCACTACCTGTTGATTTCTGTAATGTTGACGGAGGACGAACAGAAATTTCTGTAGCATCTGTAAATTTCTCTCCCAGTCCACTTACTGTTACGATTACTTTACCAACATTAATAGTTGGGTCAGCTACTACTTTGAATATTGCACGGCCTTCACTTTTTGCAGCAAGACTAACTGATTGATTATTGCCGCCTACGACTTTCATCGGGCCTTCTACTCCTATTGTCGCCGTTACATTTGCCGCTTTATCAGTTGTATTAGTTAACGTCACTGGTACATTCACTGTATCACCCGGACTTAAAAATCTTGGTAATGCTGTACTCACAACAATCGGGTCAGCAACAGTCATCGTATTATCGGCTGCACCAAAACTTTGTCCCTTATATGCAACTGCCATCAATCTTAACTCACCACTGAATTGCGGAATATCAAATTCAAATTCAGCCACACCACTGCTATTAGCTTTTTTAATACCACCCCAATAGCTCACTACTTTTATTCTTTTGGCAGGCATCGGGTTTGATCTTTTCTCCATATCAAGATATCCATCACCACCGGTACTGCTAAGCTTAGCCCTTACTTCGGCAAACAATAAAGGATATAAATCAAAGGCTGAAACCTGTAAGGCTTTCTTTTGGTAAAAATATTCGTAAGGGTTAGGTGTTTTAAAATCACTTACCTGCAACACACCATTATCAACTGCTGATAACGTAACAAAACTACCGGGAGCTGCTTTCACTGTTACCTTCTGATGTGTTTTAGAACGAACTATTTTTTGTGCAACTACTTCTGTCGTTATTTTTCTGCTTTTATCTTCTACAGTTACATTTTTAAATCCATGAGCTACAGTTAACGGAATGTCAGATACTTCATGGGGCTTTATCAAAGTAGCTGTGATATAAACATTCGGAACATGATCGGCATTCAATTTTAAATCAACACTGGCTGTTCTATTACTCACATCAACATACTGGTGAGAAACTACATGATCTGTTTCCATTGTTACCAGCATTTTTCCGCTGAATGGAGTCTTGAATAAAGCTTTTACACTTTCACCTGTTGCATATGATTTCTTGTCAATTTCAATTTCAATGTTTCCTTCGTTGTTTACTTCAAAGGAATTGTTGTTACCACCATAACTTCCGTAACTGTAAAAACTACGGCTTACATAATTATTGGCACCGGGCTTATACACTTTTACTTCATAATCACCAGGGCTTCTTGGCACATAGCTATACACTGTATTGCTACCAACAGAAATTTGTTGCTCAATCATCAGTTTATCTTCTTTCTGTGATTCGTAACGAAAATAATTTCCGCTTTTTGTCAACACCGTTCTATATTCATGCTTAATCACTTCCACCCTAGCGGTTGAACTGGTTGCAGTACCATCCTTATTCACCGCTACCAGATTAAACTTTACTTGCTGGTTCAACGGATAATAATAAAACCAATCTTGTTTGATACCAAAGAATACATCTTGGGTAAACACATCAACCGTAGTGGCACGACTTACGGGTCTTCCCGTTTCATCAAACACTGTTGTATAGAAACTTGTTTGCAATGCACCCATGTTGGCATAAGTAGCCGGTACAGCATATTCAATATTGGCATTACCAGATGCATCAGTTGTTCCTTCCTTTACTTGTTTATCGAAAAAAGTATTCTGATTAGCAAGACTGAAATCGTAGCCATCAAAGTTTTTAGCAGAAAAATACTTTTGTTTTACCTGTATTTCTGTTTCATATTTACGGTTGGCGGCTGGCGGACCAAAAAAGTTCATAGCATTGATATTTAACTTAGCCACATCACCAGAACGTAAAAACTCTTTATCCAATTTTGTATTCACTTTTATGCGGTCTGGCACAAATTCTTCTACTGAAAAATTTTTTGCTGCCAGCAACACATCAGTAGAAGTATAAAC
>JANORJ010000278.1:0-8629 GCA_031415255.1 Chitinophagaceae bacterium
ACTGTCGCTTAATTTAGTTGTTTTTTTAAAAGGCATAAAAACTATTTAGCCAGGATTCATTTCTATTCGTTTTATAATTTAATAAAAATACCCCATAGTATTAGCAAAAATATCATAAGGTTTTTTATTGCCGCCCTTGGCAGGAATATGACAGGGTGAACAATTACTCATTACCACGGCAGAAACCTCCGAGGTATAAGTTGATTTTGGAACAACAGCAGCAGCTTTTTTGGTAGAATTACAATTCGAAAAAACAATCGCAATTATAGCTATGCCTGTTAGTACAAAATATTTCTTCATGTTGGTTAAATTTGAAACTGAAAGTAAGGAAAAAATGGCAACATAAATACCAGTCGCCAACTACTTCTGCTTATTTGAAATAAATTATTTAATAATATAATATTTCAACGGCAGGTTGCTTATATAAAATAAGTAGCAGATCTGGTAACTTCGTTGCTATACCATGCTGACTGCTACAGCCAACACATATCGCAATGCCTACTCCGGTTTATCGAAGCAAACCTGGCTGCTGTCATTAATAATGCTCATTAACCGTAGCGGCACAATGGTGGTACCATTTATGTCGCTGTATCTTACCAGTCCAAAAATGGGCTATTCAGTTGGTGATGCGGGAATCGTATTTGGCCTGTTTGGGGCTGGAGCATTTTGCGGAGCATGGCTTGGAGGAAGACTAACAGATAAAATTGGTTTTTATCCTGTCCAGTTATTTACGCTAACAGTTGGTGGCATTTTGTTTATGCTACTGGGGCAAATGAAAACCTATCCCCTCATTTGCACTTTTACTTTCTTACTCAGTTTTGTCAACGAAGCTTTTCGACCAGCAAATTCGACTGCGATTGCTTTTTTTAGCAAAGATGAAAATCGTACCCGTTCATATGCACTAAACAGACTCGCCATAAATCTTGGTTGGGCTGTGGGTAGTGCTCTCGGTGGTTTTTTGGCTCACATTAATTATGAATTATTGTTTTGGGTTGATGGCTTTACCAATATTGGCGCAGCATTATTAATGTGGCTGGTATTGAAACCTGTTAGTTATAAAACACCGGCAAAAAAAATAACTGTAGATGCCCCATTGATACAATCAGCTTACAAGGATAAAACATTCCTGAGTTTTGCATTTGTTACTATGCTGTTTGCCTGTTGTTTTTTTCAACTATTCAATAACCTGCCGCTTTATTTTGAAAAAGACTTACATTTTTCTACTCCGTTTATTGGAATATTGATGGCAGCCAATGGTATCATTATCGCATTGGTAGAGATGGTATTGATTTATAAACTGGAAGGAAAACGAAAAAACATGCTGTACATTACCATTGGTGTTTTTATGGTTGGATTATCTTTTCTGCTATTGAATATTCCCGCTGCGGCAGTAACTGTTGCTATCAGCATGATTGTGCTGGTGACTTTTGGAGAAATACTTTCAATGCCGTTTATGAACAGCTACTGGATAGCCCGTACTCAGCCTTCTAACCGGGGTCAATATGCTGCTTTATATACCATGGCTTGGTCAGCTGCACAAACGCTGGGGCCCATGGGCGGTGCACAATTAGCAGAACATGCAGGATTCAATGTGCTGTGGTGGACAGTCGGGGCGTTGTCTATCGTGGCTTCCTTTGCCTTCTGGAGGCTGCACAGAAATAATTGATTTTCTGCAATCCCTTTTAAAATTATGCTTCTGCTTACCTTTGCCGCCCATGATAAAAACGTATGCTGTAATAACACTTATTGTATTTACCAACCTTTCCTGTCAGCAAAAAGAAACATTGAGCCGGGAGGAAGTAGTGGCGGCCATACACCGTTTCGATGAAGGATGGAAGAATAAAAATGCTGACTCCGTTGATGCAATTTTATCCCCTTCTTATGTTTATTACACCCAATCCGGCGGCACATTTGATAGAAAGAATGTGGTAAATACTGCTGGTTCTCCTGATTATAAATTAGATACCGTATACCGGCAGCAATTTGAGATAAAAATAGAAGGAAACACGGCTGTTATAAATACCGTTTGGAATGCTAAAGGCTCTTATTTTGGCACCCCCTTTAATGACAGCCAGCGATGCAGCCTTACCATAATTAAAACCAATGGAAAAGTGGAAATCCTATCAGAGCATTGCACCCCGATTAAATAATTTTTAACCTAGCCGCTGATTGAGAGGTTCAGCAAATAGCTATTTATCCAATACTGGCAAATCCTTGTATCCAACGCCTTTTTTATTTTCCCAAAAAACAAAGCAGCCTCTGCATCAAAACTTTCGTCCCGCAATGGTAACAAATCGGAAATCTCAAAAGCTTACTTTTGCCCAAACTTTTTTCATGCAGAAACTATTGGTGGCGTTATTGATTTCAGCACTTGGCTTTTCAGTGCAGGCACAGCAAGGTATTCCCCGGCCAAAATTAATTGTTGGCATTGTGGTGGATCAAATGCGGTGGGATTATCTATATCGCTATTATGAACGCTATGCCGCTAATGGTGGTTTTAAAAGAATGCTGAACCAGGGATTCACTTGTGAAAATACAATGATACCCTACACCCCTACTTACACCGGCTGCGGTCACAGCTCCATCTATACCGGCTCCGTTCCGGCTATTACTGGCATTACCGGAAATTTTTGGTGGGATAGGGAGCAAATGAGATCAGTATACTGTACAGAAGACAAATCGGTGAATACGGTAGGCAGTAGCTCCGCATTGGGAAAGCAAAGCCCAAGAAATATGTTGACCACTACCATTTGTGATGAACTAAAAATGGCGACAAAATATAAAAGCAAAGTAGTTGGCATATCTATCAAAGACCGTGGCGGCATTTTACCCGCAGGCCACAGTGCCAATGCAGCTTATTGGTATGACAATACAGTGGGCGACTGGATTACTTCTACCTATTACATGAATGAATTACCAAAATGGGTTAATGATTTTAATAAGTTGAAATTAGTTGACAAATATTATCAGCAAGGCTGGAATTTGCTGCATCCAGCTGCTACTTACGTCAATAGCACTGCGGATGAAAAATCATACGAAACAAAAACATTGGGCCGCAATACATTTCCGTATGACAGTATGAAAAAATATGTTGGAAAAGATTATGGCAAAATATCCACAACACCGATGGGAAATACTTTGACGATAGAATTTGCAAAAGCATCAATAACCGGTGAGCAGCTTGGTGCAGATAATATTACCGATTTTCTGGCGGTTAGTTTTTCCTCACCAGATTATATAGGGCATTCCTTCGGCCCGAACTCTGTAGAAGCAGAAGATGGTTTTCTTCGCTTAGATAAAGAGCTCGGAAGCCTGCTTGATTTTTTGGACAGCAAAGTTGGCAAAGGGCAATACACTGTCTTTCTCTCTGCCGATCATGGTGTGGCGAATGTACCAGAGTACATGCAGGAAAATAAAATGCCCGGTGGTAGAATTTACATGAACGATGTAACCAAGCTACTGAATAAAGTATTAAACGAAAAATACAAAATCAGTACTATCGTTGTGTACGACGATAACTATCAGATTGCTCTTAACCATCCGGCTATTGATTCTGCTAAATTAGATACAGAAGAAATAACTGATTTTATTGTTGACTATCTATCCAAAGACCCAGCCATTGCAAGAGTATTTCCGTTAGAAGAGTTGAATGAAGTGCCTCTTCCGGCTACCATCCGCACCATGATGAATAACGGGTACTACAAAAAAAGAAGCGGCGATATTCAGTTTATTTTGAAACCAAATTATATAGACGCCTTGAGCAAGACCGGTACCACCCATGGATTATGGAATCCTTACGATACCCACATTCCATTACTTTGGTATGGCTGGGGTATAAAACAGGGTAAGACGAACCGGGAAACATACATGACCGACATTGCACCGACTATTGCCGCCCTGTTACGCATACAGATGCCAAATGGTAGTGTTGGCCATGTTATTACCGAGGTGATTAAGTAGTAGAAATATAAGAACGATATTATTGCTGAATCTTTTGTAATTTTCTATACCATTAACCATTTAACCATTTTTATTATGAAAAAAATCAAATGGCTTTTCCTTCTCAGCCTCACCGCTAATTCTTTTTTTGCCCAGTCTCAGGTTGTTGATAGTATTAAATTCTTTGACGAAGACGGGATTATTGAAATGACGCTAACTACTGACATTGCAAAAATGCAGAAAGAAAAAGGGGTCAATATGTTTCAGCCGGCTACCGTTGGTTTGCGTTTTCCAGACAATTCAATAGTTGCCGAGCCGGTAACAGTGGCTCCTAGAGGCCATTTCAGAAGAGAATATTGTAACATTCCGCCGATATTAATAGACTTTAGTACACCAACCTCCCCTCGGCTTTCTCCGTTGGGTAAATTAAAATTAGTAATAGGATGCGGCAGTAATGGCAATGACGAACAACTGCTGCTGAAAGAATACCTGATTTATAAAATGTATAATTTGCTTGATGATAAAAGTTTCCGGGTAAGATTGTTAAAAGTAAACTACATAGATACACGGAATAAGGTAAAAACATTCTGGCAGTATGCTTTTCTTATTGAAGATGATAAAGACTTGGCCATAAGAAATAACTGTATAAAAAAACCAAAAGCACAATATGCTTCTGAAAGCACTGACAGGGAAACCATGACAAAAGTTGCCGTGTTTGAATACATGATAAGTAATGGCGACTGGTCGGTGCCGAACAATCATAACATCCGGCTGATTTATGAAAAAAATAATCCGGCAGCCCTTCCCTATGCAGTTCCGTATGATTTTGACCACTCCGGGTTTGTAAATGCAAGCTATGCCACTCCCAATGAATTGCTTGGTACAGAATCAGTAACCGAAAGGGTTTATAGAGGATTTCCCCGTACAATGGAGGAACTGCAAAAAACACTCGATATTTTCAGGGCTAAAAAAGAAAGTATTACTGCGCTAATCAACAACTGTACTTATTTACAAACAAAGGTAAAAAAGGAAGCAGTGGATTACCTGAATGAATTTTACAAAACAATTAATGACAAGCGACAGGTACAATCTGTTTTTATTGATAATGCCAGAACAAAATAAACAGCAACAATACTTTTCCTCAATCAATTTCAGTACAATAAACACAAACTCAATATGGAATTAAGAGAACAATTTGAACAAGCGGCTGCCGACAGCAAAAGCTTATCCGAAAAACCCAGCAATGAAACGCTGCTTCAACTTTATTCGCTGTATAAACAAGGAAGCAATGGCGATGTAAATACAGATCCGCCCTCCAATCCATTCGATTTTGTGGCTAAGGCGAAATATGAAGCATGGGCTGCATTAAAAGGAAAGACAAACACCGATGCAATGACGGAATATGTGGAGCTGATACAAAAACTAAAAGGCTGATTTTTTTTCAGCAATAATTGCTGTATATATTTCATCTAATTTTTTCCCAATTACCGGATAGCTGAATTTGCTTTTTGCATCTTCAGCTATTTTTTTTCTATCAAATGCCGAATATTCATTCATCATTTGCAGCATGGCGGCCGCAAGCAATGCTTCATCCTTTGGTGCAACGAGCAATGAATTGCTTTTATTCACTAATTCAGGAATGCCACCAACGGCAGTAACAATAACCGGCAAACCGCTACACAAAGCTTCGCCAATAACGCAAGGAGAGTTTTCAATATTGCTGAATAAAATTAAACAATCGGATTGCTGCATCACGATAGCTACTTGTTTGTAAGAAACCTCACCTCGGAATGAAAGATTTTTTTCCGTAAGGCCAAGCCCGATTGCAATATTTCTGATAGCGGGGTCTTTATCACCCACCATTATCAACCGGGCTTCGCTTCTTTGCTGAAGCAGCAGCTTAAAGGCTTTCAAAATACCTTCTGCATTTTTCAGCGGCACCATATTAGACACATGGATAAAACTAAAAGACGATATTTTTTTATCCGTGTTGTAAAACAAATCAGTATTCACTACATTCGGAATAATTTCATATTCCTTTTTTGCTACTAACTTGTTCACCCCTTCAGCCAGATATTGGCTTACACTAATAAATTTATCCGCCATCGCAACTATTTTTTCTGAATATTTTTTGAATGCAGGGGACTTACTTTTATAGTTGTTTACTTCTACATCATTATAAATGCCCCAATGCTCTGTAATGGCATAGGGAATATTGTACTTTCTTTTTATCCATAATGCAGCTATACCCGCCTTCATGGGAACATGAACATGTACAACAACCGGTTTTCCATTTTCAGCAATATATTTTTTAATAGCCTGCCGGGAAAGGGTAAGCCAACGGTAGTGCGATACTATTTTTCCAAAAAAAGAAGTTGCCTTTTTATAATAAATAATATGCTCTGTCAGCTCTCTTGAATTATTAATCACATGTTCTGTTGCAGCAGTAGCACCAGAACTGTCGCCAGCCACATGTATAACGTATATGTCGTTATACAATGCCGCCGCCGCCGCATGACGCTGAATAAAATCGCCATCAAAAGGCCCTGTTTTATTTGGATACCAGCTACAAAGCCAGAGTATTTTCTTTTGTGACATTATGCCACTGCTTCGGCTCCTTTTTAAGTTGCGGTGATATTGCCAAACCTTCGCAGTGCAAGTAAAAATAAACCAGCCAGCACTGTGAACAAAGTATAAATCAAATTAATTATACATTTGACTATGGCAATTATAAAAAGGTTTCGCAATCTTAAGTCTGAAAACAACAGCGGTTTCGGTGTTAACAGTAGCGGCGGTCGCTTCTTTGACCGAAAAAGAAACAGTGCCAATGTGGCCCGACGTGGTGTAAGTATTTTTGAACGGTATAGCCTCTACCACACCCTGCTGGGAATGCCACGGGGAAAATTTCTACTACTGCTTTTGTCAATTTATATTGGTATAAACCTGGTTTTTGCCGGCATCTATTACATTATAGGTATTCAGCATCTTTCTGGTATTAACATTGGTTCTGAAATGCAGAATTTTTCAGAAGTATTTTTCTTCAGCACCCAAACTTTTACCACTGTTGGTTATGGACGAATAAGCCCAACAGGTTTTACTACCAGTGCCGTTGCCACTTTTGAAGCTTTCCTGGGACTATTAAGTTTTGCTATTGCCACGGGTTTATTCTATGGACGCTTCTCCCGGCCACAAGCTTTTCTAAAGTTTAGCCACAATGCGGTTATTGCTCCTTATCAGGATGCTACGGCTTTTATGCTTCGCATGTCTCCGTATAAAAATAATAACCTGTCTGAAGCTGAAGTAAAGCTGACCCTCTTCATGGAAATAGAAGAGAACGGCAAAAAAATCAATAAATTTTACAATCTTGATGTTGAAATCTCAAAAATAAATTCTCTGTCCCTCAGCTGGACAATCGTTCATCCCATCAATGACAAAAGCCCTTTGTATGGATTTACAGAAACAGATTTTAAAAATACCAGGATGGAGGCGATGATATTTGTAAAAGCATTTGACGAAGTTTTTTCAAATACCGTCGTTACTCGTTACTCTTATGTTACTGATGAAATAATATGGGGTGCCAAATTCAAAATGATGTATCACCCGAATGAAGACAAATCAAAAACAATACTTGACCTGGATAAACTTAATGATTTTGAACAAGTGCCACTTCCCGATGCTTCAGTAATTGCCGGCGCTAACTAATTTACCACCGGCACCAATCGGATAAATTCTTTTCTATTTAGATAATAAAAGAAAAGCAAATAAATAAGCGGCAGAAAAGTGAAAAATTTTAATACCAATAATCCTGTGTACAATCCGGAAAGGTATAAGACAGCCAGTACAAAAAATCCTGCTAACAATTGCTTGTCGGTAATAGCACACACTACCATAAAACAATAAACAGGAATATCTTTATATACCAATTTCAACGGGGTGGTAATATGATACCCATCGGTAATAACGACTCTAGGGTTATTTTCCATTACCGGTATTGCCACCGGCTTTGTAGTTAGCAATGGATAAATTTCTTTACCATTTACAATAGCTCTTATTTTCAGAAAGCTGAGCAGCACCTGGTTTTTTCGTTGGAGTACGATATGGTATGGAGGAGGTATTAATTTAAAATTAATAATGAATAATTAAAAATTGTTCCTACGGTAACATTGTTTTGTACAACCCCACCTTATCATGAAACCTCAAACCCTAAACGCTAAACCCCAAATTTCTCACTTCAGCGCCTTAATAATCTCAATAAACTCAGCCGCCACCAATGATGCGCCGCCTACTAATCCACCATCTACATCCGGGCAACTAAATAATTCTTTTGCATTATTAGCCTTTACACTGCCACCGTAGAGAATCGGAATTTCGTTAGCCACTTCCTCTCCATATTGGCCAGCAATAACAGAACGAAGAAACTGGTGAATTTCCTGTGCCTGTTCTGTAGTGGCCGTTTTGCCGGTACCAATAGCCCAGATGGGTTCGTAGGCAATAACAATATTTTTAATAGTAACTGCAGGCAAGTGAAAAAGCGACTCCTTTAATTGTGCAGCCACAAAATCATTTTGTGTGCCAGCTTCACGAATGTTAAGCGGCTCACCGCAACAAAATATAGGGGTAATAAAATTTTCAAAACAGAGATTTACTTTGTCTGCCAACATAGCATTCGTTTCACCATTATACTCTCTTC
>JANORJ010000279.1:0-2963 GCA_031415255.1 Chitinophagaceae bacterium
AACATCGGAAAATATCTGCCATAAGAATTGGCGGCCGTTAACACTGCTTTGTAACCTGCAATGTTTGCCTGCGAACTCAACACATCCATTGCCTGTGCTCTGGTAGTGCGGGGCAACATATCTAATGAAAACGTAGTGATGTTTGCAGCAGCCCATTGCTTCATGGCATCCACATTGAATAACGGTTGATAGACTCCAATCAGAATGTCGGTTGTGAGGTAAGAGATGTCCGTTTGCTCCAAGGCATTAATAGTGAGAACGATGTTTGACAATTCCAACACTTCGTTTCTACTTTTTATCTGCGCCCCTGCTTTTTCATAATCAGCATTGCTGCAAAAAGCTTTTTCGCCAGCTCCCGATTCTACAATAACAGTAATTGATTTTTTTGTAAGTGTTGCTACCGCTTCCGCAAGAAGCGATACTCTTGTCTCGAAGGCGGGTTCTTTAAGCAGTCCTATCGTCATGCAGGTTATTAATTTTCGGCGGGAAGATATAATTTTTTTTGCTCCCAGCTGTAGTATTTCATTGCTTGCCCCGATGTTGTTCTTCGGGGGCATCTTCGTTGCGTCCGCCGCGGCGGACTGTTATTCTTTTCTTTTGGGAAAAGGAAAGAATAATCACTCTTGTACGTTCTGTTCATTGGGCAGCAACCCACCCCAATTTCCTAAAGTAGATAATTTCATTTAGTTCACCTCCCGAAATAATCGGGACAGGCTCTCCGAGGAGGGCAAGAGTTTGAAGCTTTAGGGTTCTAAAGTCCCCTTCGGGGGATTGGGGGGCTTTCTCTTAGCTCAAAATCTCACACTAAAATGCTGTTTTTCCCGAAATTCTTCCCGAAAAAAAACGATACCAATAAAGAAGAGGTCAATAGTGCAGCGGACTGACGGATGGGCTTTGATAGTTTCCCAGGCCGCTTGCATTTCCCGGCTCCAGTGTATATCATCAAAAATCAATATCGAATCGTTGTTGGTTTTGGGTAGTAGTTCCAAAAAGTATCTCTCTGTAGGCTCTTGCCGGTGGTTGCCGTCAATAAAAGCGAAGTCAACAGACGGCCCTTCGACTTCACTCAGGGCCCTGATGATAGCAGGTAATGTATGGTCAAAATTTCCTTGTTCTATCAAACAATTTTTAAGTTTCAGTTTTTCAAAGTTATTCCTGGCGACATTGGCTACTGCATTGGCCCCTTCCATCGTTATCAGCTTTGCAGTTGGCTTTGCCAATGATAGATAAGAAGTAGTGATGCCCAATGATGTTCCTAATTCCAGTATTGTTGCGGGTTGATAGGCTTTTACCATTCTGAATAATAACTGCCCGAATTTTTTGGGCTTAGCTGCATTTTTAGCAATAGAAGCAACTGTCCGTTCATTTGTTTTGTTAATTGATGAACCTGCTCCAAAATCTTCGATTGTCAAAACGGTTTTATCCTTTAATAATTCGCTACGTAAATTTTCTACTGTATCATATTCAGAATACTGCTGTTTATCATTCAGCACTTGAGTAATAAAATGAAAAATAAATGGCGAATGCATTCCATGGCCTTTGCCGTTAGAAGCAGCGAGGTAGTACTGTAAATATTTAGTAGCTAATTGAAAATGATTATACATTGAAATTGAGAATAGATAAGTTGGAAATATTGCCTTATCCGATAATTTTTATTTATCTATTAAAGTCTCTCCCACAACTGGAAGGAATAGTTAAAAGCATTCTTCTCATCTGCTTCATGAATTTGCTGACTAACAAGATGCCAGTCTTTTGGATTTAATACCGGGAAAAAAGTATCTGCTTCGGGTTCTGCTTCTACCCTTGTCAAATAAATGCGGCTGGCTTTATCAAATAATGCTTTATAAATTTCACCACCACCAATCACCATCACTTCTTTGGCATCCGTTTGTTTTGCTACAAACAACGCATCATCTATTTTTTGAACCGCCACCGTACCTTCCACATTCCATCCAGCTTGCCGGGTGATAACGATATTCTTTCTGCCCGGCAATACTTTTCCCAACGACTCAAATGTTTTTCTGCCCATCACCACCGGCATGCCCCAGGTTACGTTTTTAAAATGCTTCATATCATTGGGTAAATGCCAGGGCATTTTTCCATCCTTACCAATGGCGTTATTTGTTGCTGCTGCTACGACTAAGCTTATTGTCACTTTTTTGATTTTTGGGTTTTGATTTTTGGGTTTGGCGGAATTTCAATCGAAAACTAACACCTAAATTTAAAAATTTTAATACTATACCGCCACCGGTGCTTTTATTCCCGGATGACATTCATAATTTTCCAACGTAAAGTCCTCATACCTAAAATTGAAAATATCTTTTATCAAAGGATTGATTTTCATTGCAGGCAATGGAAAAGGTTTTCTGCTTAATTGCAGTTCTACCTGTTCTTTATGATTATTGTAAATATGTACGTCCCCAAAAGTATGAACAAAATCACCAGGCTCTAAATCACAAACCTGAGCAATCATCATGGTGAGCAATGCATAAGACGCAATATTTAATGGCACTCCTAAAAAAACATCTGCTGATCGTTGATAAAGTTGACAACTTAATGATCTGCGTCCACCACCTTCGGTGCTATTAACAGGTGCGGTATAAAACTGAAACATATTATGACAGGGCATCAACGCCATCTCCGGTAAATCAGTCACATTCCAGGCACTCACAATCAAACGTCGGCTATCCGGATTCTTTTTTATTTGTTCAATCAATTCAGCGATCTGGTCTACAGCCTTCCCATCCTTCCCCTCCCAGTTTCGCCATTGCTTTCCATATACAGGCCCAAGTTCTCCGGTAGGAGAAGCCCATTCATCCCATATTTTAACGCCATGTTCTTGTAAGTATGCGATATTGGTTTCCCCTTTTAAGAACCAGAGTAATTCGTGTATAATGCTTTTCAGGTGTACTTTCTTGGTAGTAACTAATGGAAATCCCTTCTTCAGATCAAACCGCATCTGG
>JANORJ010000280.1:0-7385 GCA_031415255.1 Chitinophagaceae bacterium
CACCATTAAAGTAAAGGCTCACCCTTCGACAAGCTCAGGGCCAACCATACAATTAGAATCATTGCGGCAGCAAATTAAAAAAGCTGCTGGTCAGCCAAACATATCACTAAGCGATTTTATAAAGCCGGAAGCAACTCCCAATTCCGGACTATCGACACCTGACTTTATTGGGGCTTTCTCTGTCACCATACAAGGTATTGAAACGCATATCAAAAAGTTTGAAGCGGCATTGGACGATTACAATAAAATTATGTTGCAAGCTTTGGCAGATAGATTAGCCGAAGCATTTGCAGAAGCTTTGCATAAAAAAACAAGAACAGAATTCTGGGGTTATGTAAAAGATGAAACCCTTAGCAATGAAGAATTAATTAAAGAAAATTATGTAGGCATCCGACCGGCACCGGGCTATCCTGCCTGCCCCGACCATACGGAGAAATATAAATTATTTGAACTGCTCGGCGGCGAAGAAGCTACCGGCATTCATCTTACAGAATCATTGGCCATGTATCCTGCTTCTTCTGTTTGTGGCTGGTATTTTAGTCATCCGCAAAGCCAATACTTTGGGGTTGGTAAAATTCAACCTGACCAGTTTGACAATTATGTGCAACGAAAAGGAATGAGTAAGGATGAATTGACGAGATGGTTGAGACCGGTGATGGAGTAACTACCTCGCCTTCACCACTATCGTCTTCGTCCAGTTATCATGCCACGGTCTGTCGCCAAATCCGCTGAAGGCTTCAAAAGGAACCATCCTGCAAAGACTTCGTAGTAAAGCATCTTTTAAAGTAAGCTCTTGGCCATCCATTCTTATTGCTCTTGTACCAGTAATAAGTTTACCCAATGTGTAGCCTTTGAACGCCTTCTCACAAATGGTATAATAGAATATATAATGACAAATAGCAATCAGGTAAGAGATAAAATAAGTTTCAAATGATTTTTCCGTAAACACCCTGATTGTATATTCCGGCGCAATATTTAATAACATTCTAATAAAGATTTCGCCGGTTATAAACTGTATAATAATGCGCAGCAGAATATTATCTATCAACCAGTTTAAAAACCGCTGCCCCTGCGTTGCAGGTTCGTATTGAATAAATGAGTTTAACTCATCGGCAAGGCCGGTTTCTTCCGGATGTATAGTATTTTCTTCCATGCTATATAATTATATACAAGTATACGGAAACTATTTTACTACAATGCCATAATGAGTAAGGGCATTTTGTAATTGCTGTGGAGATTGAAAATGAATACTCCGGATGCCCATTGCTTCTGCCGCCTTTATATTCCGGAGGTTATCATCTATAAAAATGGCTTCGGAAGGATTAACTGAATAACGGTCTAATAAGCGTTGATAAAATTCAACAGAAGGTTTTCTTATTTTTTCTTCGCCACTTACCACCCGGCCATCAAACCAATGAAGAAAATTATACCGCACCAACGCAATTTCAAACAAACCCGCCTGCCAATTGGTTAGTGCATAGGTTTTATACTTGCCGCTTTCTTTTAACTGTCGGAAAATTTCAACTGATTCATGAATGGGGCCGCCAAGCATTTCCGTCCACCGGCCATAATAATCCCTGATAGCAGATTCCCAATCAGGAAATTTTTCAATCAACTCCTGGGTTGCTTCTACAATGGAGCGACCGGCATCCTGCTCCTCATTCCAATCCATAGTACAGATATGACTAAAAAAATAATCCTTCTTTTCCAGCGTGTCAAAATAGTTGTCGTTAAAAACATGATGAGGGTTCCAGTCAATTAACACATTACCCAAATCAAAAATAATTGTATTGATACCTGCCATTATTTATACTTAAATTTTAAAAAAATCATAATGGAGCACATTACTATCATAATAACATTAGTGACAATAATAACCATGTCATTTCGTAATACCCCGTAAGCAATCCACATTACTTCATTGATAAAGGCTATTACAAACATCAGCAGTGAAACATTTTTTGCAGATTTTTCCTTCCAGGTTTTTACCACCTGTGGCAAAAATGTTAGTGCTGTTACAGCACAGGCTGCATAGCCAAGAATAGTAACTCCATCCATTAAAATAATTTTTGCAATGATATTACCTTTTTTCGAACAGCCACCAGAAACGTTTCCGTGGTTTTATTTTGTAGTTGGTATTGATGTAGTTACCAATATGTGCCATCGCCTCCTCCACATCATCAGTTATCAGCACCAGCTTCATATCTTCTTTTGATATAGTTCCTTCTTGCGCCATTAGTTCTATATATTCCAGCAAGGGCTGATGATATTCTTTGCCATAAAGTACCACCGGAAAATTATGAATACTCTTTGTTTGCACAAGGGTTAATGTTTCAAAAAGTTCATCCAATGTGCCAAAGCCGCCGGGCATAATAACGAAAGCATAAGAATATTTTACAAGCAATACCTTCCGCACAAAAAAATGTTCAAACATCACCGACTTCTGCATGTAAGGATTTTCTTTTTGTTCAAATGGTAATTGAATGCTGCAGCCAACTGACTTGCCTCCATTTTCAAATGCACCTCTGTTGGCAGCCTCCATTATGCCGGGTCCGCCACCGGTGATGGTGGTAAAGCCCGATTCTGCAATTCGTTTTCCAAACTCCCGTGCCTTGATATAATAAATATGGTCTTCATTAAACCGGGCTGATCCAAATACGGTAATGCACGGGCCTATAAAATGCAGGCTTCTGAATCCTTTGATAAACTGCCAGAAAACCCGCCAGGCAAATCCTAATTCGTAGCCACGACTTTTGGGGCCATCCAGATAAACCGGCTCCTTCGATGGAATAATGGGGCCGCTTTTTGTAGTTGTTGTTGCTTCCATAGTAAGATGTAAATTGCCGGAAATTTAATCATTTATACAATGCGAATAATATCTTACAACCTCAATGGCATCCGGGCAGCTATTAAAAAAGGGTTTATTGATTGGTTAAAAACTGACCCCGCCGATGTTATCTGTATTCAGGAAACAAAAGCTACGCAGGGTGATGTAGATGTAAAACAATTAGAAGCACTAGGATTTCATCACTATTGGTTTAGTGCTCAAAAAAAAGGATACAGTGGCGTTGCCGTGTTTACAAAAATAAAACCGGATAAGGTGGAATATGGTACAGGCAATAACCTTAGTGATTATGAAGGAAGGGTTATTCAGTTAGATTTTAAAGATGTGCGGCTTATCAATGCTTACTTTCCAAGCGGCACCAGTGGCGATGAAAGACAAACATTTAAATACGGCTGGTTAAATGAGTTTAATGGCTATTTAAATAAACTGCGAAAAAAATATCCGAAACTTATTCTTTGTGGCGATTATAATATTGCCCATACTGAAATTGATATACATGACCCGAAGGGAAATAAAAAATCCTCCGGATTTTTACCCGAAGAAAGAGAATGGATGACAAAATTTATTGCCAATGATTGGGTGGATACTTTCCGTGAATTTCATCCGGAGCCTCATCGCTACAGTTGGTGGAGTCAGCGGTTTCCTACTGTTCGTTTACAAAACAAAGGATGGAGGATTGATTACATTACGGTAACAACCCCCCTGAAAAAAAATTTAAAAGATGCAGAAATTTATCCTGATGTATTACATAGCGACCACTGCCCTATTTATCTGGATGTAAAAATATAATCCGCATGATTATTTATAACGTCACTATTAAAGTGGAACATTCTATTGCTCATCAATGGCTTGCCTGGCTGAAGGAAGAACATATTCCGGATGTAATTGCCACAGGTTGTTTTACTCATGCCACTGTTCTTCATTTATTAGAAGTGGATGATACAGAAGGACCTACTTATGCGGTGCAATACCATGCAGAAAGCAAGTCCTTATACAACCGCTATATAGAGCAATGTGCCCACGACATGAGAATGAAAGGAGCAGACAAATGGGGGCAAAAAGCTATTGGGTTCCGCTCGGTGATGGAGGTTGTGCATTGAGTGTGCAAAAGAATAATTTAATTTTGCAGATGTTGAAACAGTTGTATATTCCTTCAAACCCGCTACTGGCAAGCATTTGCCGACTATTCGATGAAACTCAATGCTGGCAAGGCTTTCGGTGGTTAATAAATTATTTTTACCGTATTTTTTATTTTCATTTTTCGCTCAAAACCTTGCCCAATGCGGTTTCGGGGTGATTAAGCAACATGTGGGTTTAAATAAAAATATTTTGCCAGAATGAAAAAGCATATAAATTTGTTGCCGCTACTCAAAACATAAAAAAATTACAACTCATGAACAAAGCAGAATTAATTGCAAAGATTGCCGACGACGCAGGCATCAACAAAACTGAGGCAAATGCCGCTATAGATTCTTTCGTAGAAGCAGTTACAAAAACATTGAAAGGTGGTGGTAAAGTTACCCTTGTAGGATTTGGAACCTTTTCCGTATCAAAAAGAGCTGCCCGTAATGGTCGCAACCCACAAACTGGTGAAGTAATTAAAATCAAAGCAAGAAAAGTTGCAAAATTTAAAGCGGGTAAAGAACTTGCCGGCAAAATGTAATAACTTCATGAAACTGCCGTAGAAAAGCTCCATTCCGTTGAAAGCGGGACGGAGTTTTTTTTACAGATAATTTTCTTATTTAATTTAGCATCACAAAAAAACAATAATATGGGAAGAGGAGACAAAAAAACAGCCAAAGGAAAACGTTTTAAAGGATCTTTTGGTAAAAGCAGACCGGTTACAGAAAGCCCTGCTCAAAAAGTAACAGCAGCAAAGAAAGCGGCTGCCAAAAAGAGTTAAGATATAAAAAACAATAGTTAAGAGATAATAGTGAGTCCTGCTTCAGCAAAACTTTTACTGTTATCTTTTAACTATTACTCTACGGTGCCAGCCGTTCTATTTTCCATCCACCATTATCATCTAATGTATATTGTAATCTGTCGTG
Source organism: Chitinophagaceae bacterium (assembly GCA_031415255.1). Lineage (GTDB taxonomy): Bacteria > Bacteroidota > Bacteroidia > Chitinophagales > Chitinophagaceae > JJ008. The sequence goes on from JANORJ010000280.1 coordinate 4,894, forward strand.
CAAGCGGCTTGGTCGCCCTTGCCAAAATTCCACAATAACAGGCTTTACTGTATAGCCCCCCCAATGTGAGGGTCGTTGCATTTTTTTTCCTTGTAACTCTTTTTCCAATTCCTTGTAATTATTATCTAACCATTCCCGATTTTCAATTACCTGGCTCTGTGGCGAAGCAATAGCACCAATCTGACTGCCTTCAGGTCTCGAATGAAAATATTCGTCGCTTGCAGCTTCACTTAATTTGCCAATAAGCCCGGTAATGCGAACCTGCCGTTCTAATTCTTTCCAGAAAAAAACAAGACAGGCTTTTGGATTCTCTGCTAATTGCTGCCCTTTAAAACTACTGTAATTAGTAAAAAAAGTAAAGCCGGTTTCATCAAATCCTTTCAGCAACACAATTCTTGCAGAAGGCACACCATCCTGCGAAGCAGTGGCCAATGTCATGGCATTTACTTCATCTATTTCAGAAGCTACCGCTTCATTCCACCAACTTAAAAACTGCTGAATGGGATTTATAGCTGCATCTTCTTCTGATAAATTTTTCTGCGAATAATTTTTTCTTATATCTGCAATACTTCCTGGCATAGTAAAGGTTTGAAAGGCAAAGTTAACCCCTTATATTTCATTATAAAAAAAGCCCGGTACTTCGAATGGTACCGGGCTAAATCTTTTACAAAATTTTTTCTATGTATTAAATTGTTTACGAGCCAGTTCATCCCTTTCTTCCTCTACCACATTCAGCAAACTTTCCAATTCGCCAATCCGCTTTAGCTGACCTTCTAATTTTTTATGGGCATCTGCTACGGCCTGCATATCATTGTTAAGCTCTTCCAGATAAGCTACCTTTTTTTGCAGTTGCTGCCGTTGAAAATTTGCTTCCTTTAGTTTGTCTTCTGTTTCAGTTAACTCTTCCAGCAGTTGTTTATTCTCTGTTACCGCTGCATTATATTTCTTTCTTTGTTCTTCAAAATCATGCGAAAAGCTGTAATGTCTTTCTTTCAGGTCTTCGTACTCCAGGTTAATTCTTTTAGAAGCGTTGACCTGGCTTTCTAATTTTTGTATTTTTTCCTGCAGCACATTAAATTCGTTATAGGCGCTGTCAATCATAGATGTCATCTCATTGGTCAGCTGCTCTTTCTGGCGGGTATTGCTAATTTCCTTTTCTTTTTGCGACAGCAAATATTTCAGTTCATCTACCTGTCCGGAAAGCTCATCGTTTATTTTTTGTATCTCCTGTTGCTTTTCTTCTGTTTCTTTTACAATATCTATTTGCCCAAGCAGCAGGTTAATTTTTTCATTGTGTTCCATCAGGCTGCTTTGTGCCATTCTTAGTTGCTGCACATAGTCTGTTTTTTCATTTCCACCGGCAGGGGTTGTTTTTTGTATTGCTTCAATTTCTACTTTCAGTTTTTTGTTCAGTTTCCTCATCTCATCTGCTTCAATAACGTTTATTTCATTGTTCTCTTCTGTCTCCTGAAGCTTCTTTCTCAAAGTAGTTAGTTCTTTATCCCTCGTTTCTGTATCGTTAAAATAACGGAGCTTCCATTCTTCCAGTTTTTGAGAAGCTTTTTCAATCTCCATTGGCGAAGATTTCATAGCAAGGCGGTTAGCAATAAAAAAATGGATGGTGATGCCCAGGGTGATGGCACCCAGCATTAAAACAATAATTTCGATTATGGACAGGGAAAGGCTAGCCATTGCAGTAGAGTCAGTTTGTAAACTATTAAAAAGTACGGAAACAGTAATTAATAGTTTTTCACAATAGGGGATAAGGAATTATCCTGCAAGATAGTAGTTACTGCAAATTATAAAATAGGAAATCTACTTGGGAATTATCCTCTCACTAAGGTGCCTACCTTTTCTCCCGTTACCACACGGCGTAAGTTATCAGGCTTATTCATGTTAAAAACGATAATTGGAAGATTGTTTTCTTGGCACAATGTAAAGGCTGTCATATCCATTACTTTCAGATTTTGAGAAATGCAATCTTGAAAAGTAAGGATGTTATACTTGGTAGCATTGGGGTCTTTTTCAGGGTCGGCGGTGTAGATGCCATCCACCCGGGTGCCCTTTAATATTACATCGGCATTTATTTCTATTGCCCGCAATGAGCCGGCGGTGTCTGTAGTAAAATAAGGATTACCAGTACCAGCCCCAAAAATCACTACCCGGCCCTTTTCAACGTGGCGGATAGCCCTGCGGCGGATATAAGGTTCAGCAATCTGTTCCATTTTGATAGCACTTTGCAAACGGGTAAACACTCCTGCTTTTTCTAAACCAGCTTGTAATGCCATGCCATTAATAACGGTGGCCAACATTCCCATATAATCACCATGGGCTCTTTCAATACCCGTTTCCGCTTCATTCATACCGCGGTAAATATTGCCACCGCCAATTACAATAGCCACCTGCACTCCTAATTCGGTAATAGATTTAATATCCTGGGCATATTGGTTGATGACATCAGTATCAAAACCAAAACTTTTATCGCCCATTAA
>JANORJ010000281.1:0-6237 GCA_031415255.1 Chitinophagaceae bacterium
GAAGGTTTGCAGGTAAGGGTATATGCCATTTCAAGAAATAATGATACCAGTTTTATTATGTACAACAGGGTGTTTACACCTTCTGTTACCAGCGAAATACGATTGTATGGACTGAACAATGATGACATTTTTGATGTGGAAGAAAATGCTTCTTCCCGTATTAAACTCCGCATCATCGGTGGCAAAGGCTATGATACTTTTGATATAAAGGGTAATATAGAAACGTTGCTATACGATCAGAAAAAAAAGGACAGTACAGACGGCAATTTAGTCAGGCACAGCAGCCATGCTAAAAATCGTTTTTCCTTCGATCCGCCGGTAAATGATCGCAGCATACTCGGTTTTAATTATAACACCACCAAACTTCCACGGGTACATTTGAATTATAATTCGGATGATGGCCTGATGGCAGGTGCCGGCATTTCAAGAAGAACGTATGGTTTTAGAAATCTTCCCTATGCCACCGATCAGCGTTTGTCTGTGCTGTATGCCATTAACCGGAAAGCTTATCAGTTTAATTATCGGGGAGAGTTCAATCACATTACCCGTGGCTATGACCTGGTATTGCAGGGAAATTTTTCGAACCCGGCATTAAGAAATTTTACCGGACTTGGCAATAATCCTAAAATAAATAAGGAAAAAAGTTTTAATTATTATACTACCCGTTACAGATCGTTGGAACTAGAAGCTCTGCTACGTAAACGTTTTTTTGAAAAAGCACACTTAATGATTGGGCCTTATTTTTATCATTACAACAATAAATTCAGTGATAATGCAAATAATATATTAGGCCAATTCCGCCAACTGCATCTTGATTCTGCCGATGTGTTCAGCAAAAAAACATATGCTGGTGGCAAGCTGGCACTTTTAGTGGATAATACAAACAGAGAATTTTTTCCAACACGGGGTGTAAGATGGTACAATGAATTGACAGGTGTAACCGGCATTTCAAAAGGCAGTGATGACTATATAAAACTTACATCCGACATGGCCATTTATGCCAGCCTTAGTGAGCCTGCCAAAATAGTGGCCATACTTAAAATAGGTGGCGGCCACATTTTCAGCAGCAAGTACGAATATTTTCAAGCATTAACACTGGGTGCTAATAACGGCTTAAATGGATTTAGAAAAAACAGGTTTTCCGGTACTTCTACCTTTTATACCAGCTTGGAACTAAAAATGAAGTTGTTTGATGTAAACTCCTTCATATTGCCCGGACCGTTTGGTCTAACGGCCTTTTATGATCTGGGTCGTGTATGGCTGAGAAATGGCGGTGGGTCTAAAAGATGGCATAATGCCTTCGGCGGCGGTGTTTATTATATGCCCTTTAATCTTTTTGCCATTACTGCCACTGCCGGATTTTCGGAAGGTGAAAGGATGTTGAATTTTACATTGGGAACAAAAATTAATCTTACTTATTAATGCAGATACGGCATGGTTATTTATTAGAGGGAATATTATTACACAGCAGCAGCAAATGTTACCCACCCAAAGCATAAAACCATGAATACCTCCCATATTGAATTACCTCAACGATCTGCCGTTAAAAAAAATGAATTAAAACGCATTCTTGCAATTGCGGTTGCATGGACGATTATTGATTTTTTAATTTTTATTATCCGGCTTGGCACAGAGACATATACACCAAAATATGAAACCACAAATGCCGGTTCTTTTAAAGCTATCTTACTACGAGAGCTAAATGTTTTTATTTTCAGTTTTATCATCGGGTATTTCCTTATAATTGTTTTAAGAAATTTTCTGCGCAATAAATCTCCCGGCATCAACCTTATTATCAAGACACTGCTGCTGATTGTTATTGCGATTGCCATGAATTTTTTTATTTATTTTACCTATAGCCTGGTTCTTGAACATGAACCGGTTGCTAAGGCTTTTAACAAATTTATTGAAAACACATTCCGCAGAAAATGGTTGTTAGAAAAAATGCCGGAATGGGTTTTACTATTTGTATTAACACAACTCTCCATAGAAATCAATCAAAAATATTCCCGGGGTGTCTTTCTAAATATTATTGTTGGCAAATATCTTCAACCAAGAAATGAAAAGAGGATACTAATGTTTATTGATTTGAAAAACTCCACGCCTATTGCCGAAAAACTAGGCCATACCGAATACTTTAAGTTTATACGGGATGTTATTTATTGTATGGCAGCGGGAATTGCTGAATATGATGGCCGGGTTTATCAATATGTAGGAGATGAAATTGTGGCCTGGTGGCCGGAAACTTCCGTCGATGCAAGAAAATGTGTCAATTCACTTATTGCAGCAAGAAAAATACTACAGCACAATAGTGAACATTTTAAACGGAGTTATGATACAATACCTGAATATAAAGTAGGGATACATACAGGCAGTGTAACAGTGGGTCAGGTGGGGATTTCAAAAAAAGACCTGGTAATAAGCGGAGACACGATTAACACCGCTGCCAGAATCAGGAGTGCTTGTACAGAACTAAACCAAACGTATTTAACATCCAAAGAGTTTATTGATCTGCTCAATATGAAAGTTTGGCAAACTGAAAGCGTCGGTTTAATAGATTTAAAAGGGAAAAACGAAAGTATTGAGCTATTTACGTTAAGAATTTAATTTATCTTTCAGGACTACACCTGAAATAAAAGAATTGTATAGTCCAAACAATAAAACAAAACGATCGCTTTGGTTTCTGCACCAAAACACAGCAAAAAAAATCCTTCTTGCAGCAGCGCTGTTACTGATATTTTTTCTGGTATGGGTAGTTTTTGTGTACGGTAGAAATTCTTTTGATCAAAATACATTTTCTTTTATAGCACCACATATTACAGAAGGCCGCACCAGGATAATGCTTTTTATTTCATTCCTGGCGAAACATACTTTTTTAACTCCAGCCATTTTTTTGCTAATTGCCTACTTTCTGATCAAAAAAAATAAATGGATGGCAATCAGAACGGGTACTGTGTTGTTGAGCAGTCTTTTTCTTATGTCTCTTCTGAAAAGATTGATTCAGCGTCAGCGACCTCCTGATCCGTTGGTAGAGGGAGTTACCAACTTCAGTTTTCCAAGTGGTCATGCTTTTATGGGTGTAGCCTTTTATGGATTGCTAATATGGTACGCCTCTGTATATATCAGCACTAAATGGCTTCGCCGGGCGGTAATCTTTTTTCTGTTACTTGTCATTGCAGCCATTGGCTTTAGCCGCATTTATTTGCGGGTTCATTATGCCACCGATGTGATTGCGGGGGTTTGTATAGGTTTTGTATGGCTTGACTTATGCCTGTGGGTTATTGATAAAAAAGAAGCTGCAGTTACCAAGAAATAACGGCTCCTACTTTTTATATACAAACTTCAGAATAGTAGCTACCCCTTCACCACCTTCATTGGAAATATATAAATCTCCGTTGGGTGCAAAGGTCATTCCTTCCGGTTGATTGTAAAGTGCAGGGTCTAACCGGAAAACCTGTTCGATTTTTCCATTTTTATCAGCAATCACCAGCAGTTTTCCTACAGATGCTACCATATACAATTTACCATTTACAGGGCTGATGGCAGCCGCAGAAGGTTTGAATTCAGCTTCTTCATCATTCAGTATTTTCTTTATATCGGCTATATTAATAGTATAAGCTGGTTCGGAAGAAAAAGTATTAGTGACCAGCTCAAAGCGGTGAGCTACCCGTATCTCATTTTTTTCTTTTGCACAATCCTTGCAAAGCAGAATTAATGAATGTCCATTTGCATCAAGATACATGGCCTCAAATTCGTTAGTGCCCTCTTTAGGAAGAATAAATTCTTGGGTGCTGAATGAGCTGTCGGTTGTTTTTACCTGTACCACAGCACCGCTGCTTACCAGCATATAAATAGCCGTGTCAGTATAAACAATGTCTTCGTAATCTGCCTTGCCACCAAACTTTATTTTTCCATCATTATCATTTTTATTTTTAAAGTCCAGCATAAATATGTCGCCCTTCTCATCGTTTTCTGCCAAAATCACTTCTTTTCCCGGTATGAAGGCCATGCCGGAAATTTCTTTCATATGATTTCCTAATTGCATTTTTTCATCGGGAGAGGAAAAATTGTAGCCCAATTTACTAATAAGCACTTTTTCACTATCGCTGACAGCGACATAAACAAATTTCAGCAGGGTTGCTTTTGTATTTATTCCTTCGTTGGAAATATACATATCTCCTTTTTCCTTAAAGGTTATTCCTTCCGGTTGCGGAAATAATTTGGGCGAAAGTTTATGCACTGCTTCTACTTTTCCGTTAAGGTCAGCAATCACTAATTGATGACTGGCAGAGGAGATAATAAACAATTTTTTCAGTATAGGATGAATAGCGGCGGCCGAAGGCTGCAACTTTGAGGTTTTAAAAGGTGAGAGGGTTGCCACTTTTGCCGCATCAATTGTAAATAACGGTTTATTGTCAAAGCCGATTGAATCCGGGTAAAAAGCAAATGCACTTACCGTTTTATCATCATCCGTTTCACAATTCTTGCAAATAAGCACCAGCGCATTGCGGGTCGGATCGCTGTACATTGTTTCAAAATCATTAACCCCAGTGAGACTTATTTTGCCGGCCTCCAGTCCAAAAACTTTACCTGTACTGTCTTTTATAAATTTGGTAATCATCCCATCGCTCCGCAAAATGTAAGGTATGTCGTTCAGAATAGCTACATCTTCATAATCGCCTTTATCACCAAAAACGTATTCAGCAATGATGAGTTTACTTTCTTTCTCCATGAAAAAGAGTTTGTTGGAGCCATCATCTACCACCAGAAAAACATTGTTTTTAGAGTCCCAGACGATACCCGATATTTCCTGCAACTTAACGTCAAGTTTATCTGTAAGCGGCGTAGAAAAATTATAATGCGGTGGAGATTTCAGAATTCTTGTTTTGTGGCGACAACCGGCGTTTACAACCATCAGCAACAAAGCCACCCAAACATACCGTAGCGGAAAATTTAAAAATCTCATTATTCTTATTTTGTTTAAATTTATCAAAAGTTATCTTTATAGCATGTCGGAAAATCAATTAAATCTTTTACAGGAAGCCCGGACACTTGTAACAGGCCTATTAACAAACAAACTTAGCAAAAGTATCAGGTTTCACTCACTTCAGCACACACAAGAAGTGGTGGCAGCCTGTGAAAAGCTGGCCGAATACCACCAGTTATCAGACGACGACCGGTGTGCGGTTGTAGTGGCGGCCTGGTTTCATGATACCGGCTACACCAGTGGCGAAGCTAAAGACCATGAAAGCCGGAGTGTGGAATTGGCAACTGAATTTTTAAACACCCATGCTGCCAGCGAAGAATTCAGGAATAATGTGATTGGCTGCATCAACGCCACCCGGATACCGCAAAGCCCCGCTACCACCATTGAGCGAATAATTTGTGATGCTGACTTATTTCATCTGGGTACAGATGATTTTAAAGAAAAAAATAGTTTGCTGCGGGAAGAGTTTAAAGAATTTAGCGGAAGAGAAATTCCAAAAAAAGAATGGCGCAAATTAAATATCCGTTTTCTTGAGGGGCATAAATACCAAACTGTTTATGGAAAAGAAAAATTGCAGCCGGTAAAAGAATTACATCTTGCAGAATTAAAACAAAAAGAGAAAAAAAATGATGACATGAAGCCCGATAAAAAAGATAAGGAAAAACAAAAAGATAGAGATAAAATAGCAGAGGTCGCTAAAGAAGCCACCGAAGCAAAAAAGAAAAAGGAAAAAGAAAGTCAGTCGGAAAGGGGCATGGCTACAGTTTTTCGCATTATGGCACAAAACCATTCGGCACTAAGCCAGATGGCCGATTCTAAAGCCAATATTCTTATCTCGGTTAATTCCATTATCCTTTCCATCATTATATCAGCGTTGTTTCCTAAACTGCAAACAGACCCTACGCTTCAGGTGCCTATAGCGGTTATTGTAATTGTATGTGTTTCATCCATTGTGTTTGGCATATTAGCCACCCGGCCCAATGTATCTGGTGGCACTTTTACCCGGGAAGATATTGCGGCCAAAAGAACTAATCTTTTATTCTTTGGCAACTTTCATAATATGAGCCTGCCTGATTACGACTGGGGCATGACGGAAATGCTGAACGACAAATACTACATGAACAGCAGTATGATTAAGGATAACTATTTTCTGGGAGTGGTACTGGCAAAAAAATATCGTTATCTGCGCATTGCCTATAATGTTTTTATGTATGGCCTTATATTATCTATGCTGGCCTTTGCAGTAGCGT
>JANORJ010000282.1:0-7402 GCA_031415255.1 Chitinophagaceae bacterium
AATTTCGGACCATACACTCCGGGGTTTATTAACATTCCGTATAATGATACAGCAGCATTAGCCAAAGCATTAGACAATAAAAATGTTGCTGGCTTTCTAGTGGAGCCAATACAAGGTGAAGCAGGTGTATTAGTGCCTGATGATGACTACCTCACCAAAGCAAAACAATTATGCGAAGCCGCCAACGTATTATTTATTGCAGATGAAATACAAACAGGCCTTGCCCGTACAGGTAAACTATTAGCTTGTGATCATGAAAATGTGCGATCAGATATTTTATTACTCGGAAAAGCTTTGAGCGGCGGTATGCTTCCTGTAAGTGCTGTGCTATGTGATGATGAAATAATGATGACCATTAAACCGGGAGAACATGGTTCCACTTATGGTGGCAATCCATTAGCCTGCAAAGTTGCCATCGCCGCTCTGCAAGTATTGAAGGATGAGAACATGGCAGAAAATGCAGCAGCAATGGGTGAGTTGCTTCGTATTGAATTAAAAAATCTTAATTCGCCACACATAAAATTAATAAGAGGTAAGGGTTTATTAAACGCCATAATTATTGAGCATCAAAATAAAGATGCCGCCTGGGAACTATGTCTGCAATTAAAAGAAAATGGTTTGCTGGCGAAACCTACCCATGGTGATAAAATCCGCTTTGCTCCTCCCCTTGTTATTAATGAAAAACAAATAAGAGAATGTGTGGAGATAATTGAAAATAGTCTATCAATTTTATAAGTCGGAACAATGTTAAAATACGATAACCACCCAAAAAGGTGGCTATCGTAGTGGAATAATGGTAAAGAGGTTATGCAAATTCTTCCTTCGATGTTTTACTGTATTCATCAATCAGTTTGCGTTGCAATTCAAACGGCATTGGTTCGTAGGCTGAAAAATTCATTTTAAATTTAGCTCTACCTTGTGTGATGGAACGAATGGAAGATGAATAATTATTCATTTCTGCCAACGGTACTTTTGCCATTATTTTTTGAAAATGTCCCTCACTGTCTATTCCTTCCACAATGGCACGGCGGCTTTGTAAGTCACCCATTACTGCACCTGTCAAATCATCGGGACAAAGAACTTCTACCTGATAAATCGGTTCTAGTATCTGTGGGTCTGCCTGTTGAAATGCCTGGCGAAATGCTTGCAAGCCTGCTATTTTAAATGAAATATCATTGCTGTCTACGGGGTGCATTTTACCATCATACACACAAACCCTGATGTCACGGGCATAAGAACCGGTAAGCGGTCCGTTGTGCATTTTCTCCATCACACCTTTTAGTATGGAAGGAAGAAACCTTGCTTCAATAGCACCGCCAACTATACAATTATAAAAAACTAATTTGCCACCCCAGTCAAGTTCATGCACATCCCGGCCTCTTACATTAAAATCAGTTGGCTCGGGCATTCCTTCATACCAGGGTTCTATCCGCATAAACACTTCACCGAATTGGCCATTGCCACCACTTTGTTTTTTATGCTTATAACTCGCATCAGCCATTTTTCGGATGGTTTCCCGGTAAGCAATTTTGGGTTTTATAAATTTTACTTCCAATCGGTGCTGATGTTCAATTTTCCATTTAGCCACAGCGAGGTGCATATCACCCTGACAATGAATTAATGTTTGTTTTAATTCAGAAGAAACTTCTACTAATAATGTCGGGTCTTCTTCCCGCAATTGGTGAAGTGCTTGTGACAATTTTTCTTCCTCTCCTTTTTTCAATGACTCAATCGCTACCGTCATATTATGCGAAGGAAATTCAATAGGTGGCAATTCAAAATTCTTTCCCTTTGCATGTAAGGTATTGTTGACATGAGTATTTTTCAACTTTAAGGTGGCACCTATATCACCCGCCACTAATTCATGTGCAGCAGTTCTTTTATTTCCTTCTACCAGAAATAATTGATTTATTTTTTCTGTAACCCCGGTGCCTTCATTTTCCAATTCCATACCTACTTTCACGGTGCCTGAATAAACTTTGAAGTAAGACATTTCTCCTACATGCGGTTCAGAAATAGTTTTATAAATAAAAATACAGGCCGGTCCATTTGCATCACAGGTTAATTTTTCACCACTCTTCGTTTTTTGCGGCGGCATTTCATTGGCACTTGGACACACATTGTCTATAAAACCCATCAACCTACCACTACCCATATTTCTTTCGGCAGATAAACAAAATAAAGGAAACAAATCATGGGCAATCATCGCTTTTTTCATTCCTTCTTTCATTTCATCTTCATCCAGTTCGCCCTTATCAAAATATTTTTCCATCAACGATTCATCATTGCTGGCAATAGCTTCAATCAATTCTTTATGCAGCTCATCTGCTTTTATTTTTTCTTCCTCTGGTATTGGTAATTTTTCCGGCTTGCCACCGGCATCTTTAAATTTATACATCGTCATCCGCAGCACATCAATAATTTCGTGAAAGCCTGCACCCACCTGCCGGGGATACTGTACTACCACTACTTTATTACCAAAATGTGCTTTGGCTTCTCTTACCGTTTTATCAAAATCAGCTTTATCATCGTCTAATTTATTTGCTGCAAAAATCATTGGTGTTTTAAACCGTTCAGTATAATCCCAAATGATGTCGGTACCTACTTCCACTCCCATCATGGCATTCAGTAGCATTACTCCGGTGTCTGCCACCCGTAATGCTGAAATAACTTCTCCCACAAAATCATCATAGCCGGGAGTATCAATTACATTGATTTTATAGCCCCGCCATTTTGTGTGCAATAGTTTACTAAAAATGGAATTCCCCCGTTGTTGTTCCAGTTCATGATAATCTCCGGTGGTGGTTCTTTCGGCAATGCTGCCCCTGCGGTTAATTAACCCCGCTTCAAACAACATACATTCCGCCAAAGTGGTCTTGCCCGAACCTGCATGGCCGAGTAAGACAATATTTTTTACATGTGAAGTATCAAACTCAGGCATAACAATCTGTTTTAGAGATGAACGAATAATTGTATGTTGATTTACCGTGTAAATACAATTACAATTTTAGAGGCACAGATTGTTACCGTAAATAAAGTGTTTGTATTACGGTGTTTACTTTATCAAACCCGATGCATACTACGCTTTATTTAAAAAGCCATTGAATTCATTGCGAAGTTCCTGCAACGTTTGTTCCAACGATTGATACTCAGTAAGCAGACTTTCGTGTCGGGCAAAACTATCTTCATTGGCTGAGCCATTAAAAGCAACTTTCTCAAAGTTTATTTTACGGTCATGTGCTTTGATAGATTGCTTAAGATCATGAATGTTGATGAGTTGAATGTGAAACTGGTTGTGGAGATGTTCTACCTGCTGTAGTTGTTCTTTGGTGAGTGGCTGGCCAGCTACTTGCCGGAGTTTAGCTTCGTCGTTACTGAATTCTTCACGATAATTGCGAAGTGTTTCTCTCCAGATGCTGCACTCACCGGATAGCTGTGAGATGTCTACCTGAACCATGATGTTTAAAATTTAAGCCTGTCAACAGTAATTTATTGAATAAATGACAAGCGGGGTTAAAAAATAAAGAGCTTATTTTTTCCCTGGGGTGCCGGATTGGTAGAGTTGGGTAACTGAACAGTAGTAAAGTAAGACAGTTTTTGGGAAAAACAAATATTGCAGCCCTCATTTTTTCAACAGGCAATGTTTACAAGACAAAAATCAGCTTTAGCCCGCCTGGCAGCATGGGCCGATTGGAAGTATTCTGCTGAGTTGGGTTACCAAAATTTAAGAAATTTCTATCTGGAGGGCTTACAAATGAGCCACCCAGCGGTAAATTTTCCTCTCTAAATTTCAGCACTTTTGCCCCAAACCCGGCATAAAATTCCAGCAGCCATTTCTCATTTTTTACAAAGGGGAAAGGGGTTATCATTCCCAGTTTCACCTGCCCCCCTACTTCATTTTTAATGTCGGTATAAACAGCATCTTGGAAATAAGCACATTGCCCGTTCTGGCAGTTAATACCAAAGCGATCTTCCTTTTCAGTTTTGGTGTTTTTGTAATGAAACTCTGGTGCCACAAAAAAATCAGGACTTCTGCTATTTCGTCTTTCAAAATGATACCTTAGGTCAGCTCTAATTTTTATTCCGGTTGGAATAATTTTACTCACCCCGTCTGTAGTAAAAGGGCTGAAAAAAATCCAAGTGGGTTCAAAGGAAGCCGACAGATGTTCACTCCAGCGATAATTTACGCCGAGCATAATGCCGGCATCATAATCAAAATAAGAAGTAAGGCTGGTTCGGAGACTAAACTCTTTATACGAATCATTAAAAGTTTTTTTATCAGTTTGCGCCATTCCGGTAATAGAAAATAATGACAACCCTATTACAGGCAAGCACCAAATAATATTTTTCATTGGTTAATTTAAAATCCTTGAAAGAAATGCTGGTTGATGCCGGCTGGAAATATCATATAAAGCAATGCCGCTGCTTACCTGGCAAATCAGGATATTTCCATAGGGAATTACATCAAAAAAAGTTTCGCCGGTAATGGTTCGCAATAATTGCGGAGAATAAGTATTGCGGATATTATAAACATTTAGTCCAACACTACCGTCGCAAACATACAAAGCACTATCGCTGATACCCAAACCATGTGGCGCCATCAATGAACGGGTAGTTTGCAGAACCGGTTTGGTAATATCTTTAATATTATAAACGACTAACTGACTAACGCCACCTCCACATGGCCCAGCTGAGTTCAGCGTAGCATAAGCAGTACTATCTTTTGCTACCACCGGGTCGCAGCTCATTCTTACCAGATATTCTGCCTGCGCCAACTTAGTTGGCTTTTCAGGATTACTAAGAGAAAATATGTGCATAGCAAAAGAAGAACCTATAAATAATTTATCCTGATAAGGAAAAATAGTTTCAATATTAATACCAACATTGGTTGTTGATTTAAGAATGGGTGCCACAGCGGAGTTTGAAATATCAAAAGCTTTGAGGCTGGTATTATCCACCACATATAAAAAATTGCCGGCGATGGTGAACCGGGCTGTAGAACCGCCAGCACCTGTTGATGACGGAGCACCTGATGCACTTTCTTTAGTACATCCATTGGTAAGTAGAGCAACGAATAGTATGATGATTATGTTTTTTTTCATAATTATTATCTTGAGCATTTTGCGTAATCAATTGTTTTCATTTGCCAACCGATTATAATTCCTTTTTTAGGGTCGGGGCATTCAAAATAAATGATGGAGGAATTGATAGGCTTTGGTGGATACTGCAAGGCAAGGTCGGGAAATACATCAGCCGTTCGGGCCACTTCCCTCACATTATTGATATTGGATGCATCAATAACCACCAAGTCGCTGAAGTTATTGGTATAGATAAGACCATTTTTTACTGAAACTTCTTTGCATAAGAACGACCTGATAAAACCAATTTTTTGCGGAGCAGATGGATTTGAATAATTGATAACATGGATGCCACTATCCTGCTCTACTTGGTAAATAAGATTACCTATTGTATAAATTTTGCCTGCATTTACGGTTGACCGGGCTGAGCCAGCTGTAATAGTTTTTATGGCAGTTGTGTTAGTAGTATAAACTGGAACCCAGGCTTCCCGCATTTCTGGTTTGGAGCCGGGAGTTCTTTCGCAGGAGAATAAAAGCAAAGAAACTGACAGAATCAGAAGGATATTTGTTCTCATAAAGCTGGTTTTGCTCACAATTGACTATAAGCAAGGTAAAGAGTTTAATCTGCTTGAAAAAGCTGCTTTAAATAAAATTTAGTTAGTCTTATTTTAATGCTTTATTCCACCGATTGAAAAATAGATTTCTCTTCGAGTATAAATAAAACCTATGCTAAGATTATGTTTCCCTGTAGTGCCATTTTGAACCATGCCAGATGATTTCCATCGGGCTAAAAGACAGGATAACTTATATTCGCAGTCCGGATAATGTGAATAATGATTTCCCAAAATACCATACAACAGATACTTGGCCGCCTCGATATTCTCGACGTTATCGGTGGCTTTGTAAAGTTGAAAAAACGAGGTGCCAGCTACCTCGGTCTTTGTCCGTTTCATAACGAAAAGACCCCTTCGTTCACCGTTTCTCCCAGTAAAGAATTATATAAATGTTTTGGATGTGGCAAAGCCGGTAATACTATCAGCTTCATTATGGAGCATGAAAAGTATAGCTATGTAGATGCATTGAAATGGCTGGCGAATAAATACGGGATTGAAATAGAAGAAACTTTTCAGAGTGATGAACAGCGGCAACAGATGCAGGTCGCAGATAGTTTATATATTGTCAATGGGTTTGCGCAGCAATTTTTTTCTATACAATTATTGGAGACAGAAGAAGGACAAGACATCGGACTTAGTTATTTAAAAGAAAGAGGTTTTCGGGAAGACGTTATTAAAAAATTTCAATTAGGTTATTCTCCTGAACAAAGAGATGCTTTTACCAAAGAAGCTATTGCAAAATTATATAATACGGAGATACTAATAAAAGCCGGTCTTATTGCTAACCGCAACGACCAGTTGATGGATAACTATCGTGGCCGCATTATTTTCCCGATACATAACCATAGTGGTAAAGTGTTGGGCTTTGGGGCCAGAATTTTAAAGAGCAATGACAAAGCCCCCAAGTACATTAACACACCGGAGAATGAGATTTACATAAAAAGCAAAATTCTTTACGGTTCTTACTTTGCCCGGCAAGCTATTGATAAGGCAGATGAATGTTTATTAGTAGAAGGTTACACCGATGTAGTATCGCTACACCAGGCAGGAATAGAAAATGTGGTAGCATCAGGTGGCACTTCCTTAACACCCGACCAACTAAGATTGGTAAGAAAATACAGTAACAACCTTACGATAATTTATGATGGTGATGCTGCTGGTATTAAAGCAGCGCTGCGGGGATTGGATTTAGCATTGGAAGAAGGGTTGAATGTGAAATTGGTGTTGATTCCTGATAAGGAAGATCCGGATAGCTATGTAAATAAAGTTGGCGCAGCTTCTTTCAAAGATTTTATTCAGAAGAATAAGAAAGACTTTATTCTTTTCCAGTTAGAAGTAGCATTGAAAGATGCCGGTAATGATTCGGTAAAAAAATCAGAAGTGGTGAACCGGATGGCAGAAACCATCTCCAAAATAAATAAGGCGGAAGATTTTACAAAACAGCAGGACTATATTAAACACTGTTCGGAGATACTAAAGATTGACGAAACTGGATTACATGCCTTAGTAAATAAGTTTATCCGGGACAGAATTTCCACCATGGAAAGAAAGCTTCCTTTTGAGGAAGCAAAAAAAGTTGAAGAGAATTCTAGACAGGCGGAAGAAACGAATTACGATGATGCTACTTTCAATTTATTGTTCAAAGATAATTTGCAGGAACGGGAAGTAGCGAGGATACTGCTGGAATACGGAGTAAGAAAGTGGGATGAT
>JANORJ010000283.1:0-2032 GCA_031415255.1 Chitinophagaceae bacterium
TTTTAATGCTTCCGCCACGGTTAGTTTATCTATAAAACTATGAATGGCTTTTTTGTCTATTTGCTGATTGCCTCTTGTCAGGTCTTTCAATGCCTCGTAAGGGTTGGGGTAATTTTCTCTCCGCAACACAGTTTGAATGGCTTCTGCTACTACTGCCCAATTGTTTTCAAGGTCATCAAATAGTTTTTGATCATTCAACACCAATTTACTCAATCCTTTTTCAATAGAACGAAAAGCAATTAAGGTATGAGAAAATGGAACTCCTATATTTCTAAGCACGGTGGAGTCCGTTAAATCTCTTTGCAATCTTGATACCGGTAATTTGGAAGACAGGTATTCAAACAAGGCATTGGCCATTCCCAGATTACCTTCTGCATTTTCAAAATCAATTGGATTTACTTTATGCGGCATGGCGGATGAGCCTACTTCACCTTTCTTTGTTTTTTGTTTAAAGTATTCCATGGATACATAACTCCACACATCTTTACAAAAATCAGCCAGTATGTTATTGATTCTTTTGATGCAATCGAAATGTGCAGCCAGGTTATCGTAATGTTCAATCTGCGTAGTAAACTGCTGACGGTTTAATCCAAGCTGCGTTACAAATTCGTTTCCCATTTTTATCCAATCCACTTTTGGAAAAGCAATATGATGTGCATTAAAGTTGCCCGTGGCGCCACCAAACTTTCCGGAAAACGGTATGCCAATAAACTGTTCAATCTGGTTTTGTATTCTTTCCACAAACACCATTACCTCTTTACCTAATTTGGTAGGACTTGCGGGTTGCCCATGTGTATGTGCCAGCATAGGAATGTCTTTCCATTCTATGGCCAGCAGTCTTAGTTGTGTATTTAAATTTAATAAACCCGGCAGGTCTTCATATTCTATCGCATGTTTCCACGATAAAGGAATGGCTGTATTATTAATGTCTTGTGATGTTAATCCAAAATGAACCCATTCTTTTGCTGCGGCACCGCCATTTTTTTCCAGTTCATTTTTTAAAAAATATTCCACCGCTTTTACATCATGGTTGGTGGTAAATTCAATTTGTTTTATTTCCTGTGCATCTTCCGGCCCAAAATCTTCGGCCATTTTTTGTAAATGCTTCACCGTTTTGCCGGGTAGTTTGAAAAACTTCTTTTGCTCCAAGAATAGCAGGTATTTTATTTCTACCAGCACCCTGTATTTTATCAACGCATATTCAGAAAAATATTCGTCGAGATGCTGAACTTGTTTACGGTAGCGGCCATCAACAGGAGAGATAGCAGTGAGTGTAGAGAGTTCCATGGAGAGTTTATAGTTTGTAGTTTATAGTTTTTGGTTTCTTTCACCCTGATTTCTCATTCAAGTTTCTAAATCTCTATAAACTGTGTTGTGATTATATTTGCTGCAAAGATAACAAACACAATTTGTAGTAATGAGTGACAAAAATTCTCCGCCTTCCGGCGGATTTGGGGGCATTAAGATTAAAGTAGGCGTAGTTAATTACCTGAATACAAAGCCGCTGCTGTATGGCCTGGAAAAGTCGCCAATTATTGATCAAATAGAACTGATTGGGGATTATCCGGCAAAGCTGGCGCAATTGCTGATGGATGATGAAATTGATGTGGGGTTGGTGCCGGTGGCCGTTCTTTCTAAACTTCCCGAATATCATATTGTTGGCGATTATTGCATAGGGGCAGAAGGAGAAATTGCTTCTGTCGCCCTCTTTAGCGATGTACCGATGAACGAAATAAAGAAAGTTTACCTGGACTATCAGAGCCGCACTTCTGTTGCTTTATTAAAATACCTGATGAAAGAATTTTGGGACATTAATCCTGAAATTATTGAAGCCGTAAATGAAGATTACCGTAAAGAAATAAAAGGAACTACCGCCGGATTAGTAATTGGCGACCGGGCATTTGAACAACGGAAAATTTCCACATTTATTTACGATCTCGGCTCAGAATGGAGGGCCATTACCGGCTTACCATTTGTATTTGCAGCCTGGGTAAGTATTAAACCATTACCCGATGATTTTATACAGCTTTTT
>JANORJ010000284.1:0-3234 GCA_031415255.1 Chitinophagaceae bacterium
AGTATTTCATTGCGGAGAAAAACTCGACCCGGTTTTAAGGCGAGTAAATAAAGGAGTTCAAATTCTTTTTTAGCAAGAATCACTTCATTCTCTCTTACTTTAATAATGTAGCGTTCCGGATCTATAGTTACATGGTCTATCGTCAGTATTCTTGCATCGGTTTTATTTAACCGGCGGAACAGTGCATTCACCCGGCTTAGAAAAACTTTCGGGCTTATGGGTTTGCTTACATAATCATCAGCACCGGTTTCAAGACCTTTTATTTGTGTGCCTTCATCATTTACGGCTGTCAGAAAAATAATGAGTGTTTCTTTAAAAGCAGCTTGTGCCCTGAGTAACTGGCAAACTTCTACACCTGTCTTTTTGGGCATCATTACATCTAATATAATGAGGTCGGGTTGGGTGCGGCGGGCTTTTTCCAGGGCTTCGTCTCCATCTTTGGCGGTAATTACCTCGTAGCCTTCGTTAACAAGGTTGTATTTCAATATTTCAAGGATGTCCGGTTCATCATCAGCAATCAGCACTTTCCGGGCTTTGGTTTCCATGTAATGATAAGTTTTCGCAAACCTAATTGGAAATTGGGTGGCAGGGAAATTTAGGGGTACTTGTTTACTTAGACTTAATGATAAGTTAACCTGCCTGAGTCGCAAAAAAATATTTTTACCGGCAAACAGACAGCTTTATGCGTTATAAATGCGTCTATATCAATATAAATCCGGGAAAAACACCCATTTCGGCCGGGCTTTGTAACTTTGACCACAATCCTTATGACAGCAACAACAAAATACCTTATTCTATCAGTCCTTTTTCTTGGTTTGGGCAGGGCTGCCGCAGCTCAAGTATCTTTTGCTTCCAATACTGTAGCCGGCGCCCAAAATTGCAAACCACCAAAAAACAGAGAACTGTTTCATGATTATATTGATGCGCAGCAAAAGATAATTTTGAAATCGGATGGAAAAAATGATGCGCAATATACTCCCTCGGCAAATGACGAAATTAATTTCCTGCTTACCCAATCATTGGTTAATAAGGTGGATGCACTACAATGTAAGATAGAGGCCGACACCCTGTTAAAAGACCAGAGCCGGGTAAAATACTTACGGGGTATTGAATATTTGCTCAAATTTTTTGTGACGAACACAAAGTCTAAAAAAGTAAACCCTGCAATTCTGTCCGATATAATTACTGCCTATGAAAAAAGTATGCAGTATGATAAGGAAGGCAAATCAATAGAAAATATTATCACTCAGTTGTCCTATGAAACGGCTTACTCGGTTATTAAAGCCGATAATTCAACTTTTGAAAAAAATAGTGGATACAAAGCGGCCATGCAGGCGGTTGTGCTAAAGTATTGTGGCATTTATCCTGAAAAAACGTTGGCCACCTTAAGAGATAATCCTGATATGCCATTTGCAGACAGCCTGGTAAGAACGGTGGCGCAGAAATACCCCAAGCAATTGTATGATTATGCACAAGCCAATAACAAGATCGGTTACACTATCAGAAATATAACAGACGATGATTTTATAAAGACAATCGTTAAGATGTCTAAAAGCAAAAGTGGCCAGCAATATTTTGTTTTCTTAGACAATATTTTAAAAGGAAAAATGACGATAGAGGAAATTGATGCAGCAAAGGATGACTCGGTTCGTTATTATAAACTGATGGTAAAAACAATGCTGGAATATACCGGCAGGGCTATTAATAAAGACACCGCTTTCGAATTTAAAGGATTGAGAGAAAGGCTGGAGAAAAAAGCAAGAGAAAATTTTGTCAATATTATTAATGGATTGCACAATGAAAATACTGAATTCCGTTTCCGATCTATTCAGTCGTTAAGTGCCGAAGAATTATATTATCTCGCTGTGTCTGCGGATGGTTCTATTTACACTTCCAGTTTTGTAAAAGGTGTATATCCGCTGATGATGAAGAAAATAAATAACCGGGGCGATTCATTGCTGATGTCATTGCATTTTGATAAGTACAGAAGGTTTATCAAAATGGCGGCAGGCTTTAATATGCTGAGTAATTTCTTAAATACGTTCCCTGCAAAAAAATCTGCCGCCGATGAAAGCGATGCGGAGAAATTGATGAAGGCATTTGTAGGAAAATTGGAACAGGGTAATGGGTTGGAAGATGGGGTGGATGTGGCAGATTCGTATGCCAGCATTGTAGAAACTATTAAGCCACTTGCTAGTGAAATGCTGAAAAATATTCAGCTCAATTATCAGGATAATAAAAAAGTAGGTAATAAAAGAGGGGTAGCTATTTATAAAATTCTTAATAATCTTTTTCTTTCTGCCGACTCCACTAATAAGATTGACCTGACAAAAGAATTAGGTATTGCACCAGTGTATGAAGTTCCTTTTAAAGCACTGGCCAATGATAGTGGCAGGGTTATTATGCAAGTTTTTATTTATGGAGATAAAGATGGGATTGGTGTTTTTCCCGGCATACTCAATTTGTTTGGCAATGCTAATTGGAAAACGGACCGTAGCAATCCACAATGGGTTACTATTACCTCTTTAAAAGGAAAGCCTGTTTCTATTTACCTTAACAGACCATTGCCGGAAGAAAAAAATGAAGACGCAAAAGCACAGGAGGCGTTATGCAAATATTTAGAAAGTAATAAACTATATCCTACTGTTACTATAAACCGTGGTCATAGTTATAATGCCCCTTACACTATTGAACAGATGTTTCCGACATCAAAAATTGTCTTTATGGGATCTTGCGGCGGCTACCGCTCCATACATGATATATTGGTAAAAGCACCCGATGCACACATTATCGGTACTAAACAGATAGCAGATGCACCGGTTAACAATCCCTTTTTAAAACTATTAGGTGAAAAGTTGAGAGAAGGCAGTGATATTAAATGGATACCATTTTGGAAAGAATTTGGTAAAATGGCTACCGATAAAATTTTTGAAGATTATGTGCCACCCTACAAAAACTTAGGTGCTCTTTTCATTAAAGCTTACAAAATTGCCATGGGAGAATAAGCTAAAATATTAGCGGAGAATTAATTTTTAACGATAGTGGATATTAATATTTTTAAAAAATGCAGACCGATGGATTGAACTGGTTTAAAATTTGTTTTTAAAATAATTCAATAAAAATTTGGCACTATCAAAAAAATAAATTCATCTTTGCACCAGCAAAACAAAAAAATGCAACGCAAACTATCACATATTGAAACAATAAATTGGTTTAGTCCAACGGTGGATTATA
>JANORJ010000285.1:0-4430 GCA_031415255.1 Chitinophagaceae bacterium
GCATACATAATAGCCCGACCCGATTCAATAGCATTTGTGCCATAAAATTCGGTAGCGAACCGGTTACTAAAATTTACCAGTATGCCAATTACAAACCAGGTGGGCATACCAATCAATATTGCAAGAAAATATTTTTTAAAGCGTTTGCTATTATTAAAGAACATAAAAAGGTTGCCTCTTGAAACTCCCTGCTGTTTTACTTCTTTAAACATTCCGCTTTCTACCACTTTTATCCGCAGAAATAATAATAGCACACCCATGCCTGCACCAATCTTGTAGCACAACCGCCAATCATTATCAGTAAACTTGAAGGTAAAGTAAGCTGCCACCGCACCAAACAACCCAATGCCTGCTACCAATGAAGTACCGATGCCTCTTTTAGTTTTAGGAAGTAATTCACTTACCAACGTAATGCCGGCACCTAACTCACCAGCAAGTCCGATACCTGCTGCAAATCTTGCATAAGCATACTGATCTACGTTTTGTACAAAGCCCGTAAAAAAATTGGCGATTGAATAAAGAATGATAGAACCAAACAATACACTAAGTCTTCCCTTTTTATCACCCATCACTCCCCAGATGATGCCGCCAATAAGCAAGCCCCACATTTGCCAATTAATAACTTTGGTACTTGCTGCAATGACTTCTTGCTTTACCGCAAGGTCAACACCGAGTGCTGCAAGACTTGGTTCTCTAACAATAGTGAACAATAACAAATCATATATATCAACAAAATAGCCTAAGGCTGCAACAATAACAGGAATAGATAAAATACCGTATTGCTTTTTCATAGTTTCAACTAAGTGTATTGTCAGCAGATGGAGGCATACCCGGTGGGCCTTTCTTTGATGTAAGCAATTTAATAATAACCGGCGCCGTAGTTACGAGTACTATCCCGATTACAATTATTTCAAGATGGTCTTTTAAATCAAATCCAAACTGGTGTAGTATCCATTTTTGTAAAAAGTAACCGGCAAATATCATAGTGAATACCCACGCAATGGAGCCAACCACATTGAAGAAATGGAATTTCTTTCTGTCCATTTTTACAATGCCCGCTACGATAGGTGCAAACGTTCTGATGAATGGAAGAAACCTAGCCCCGATAATTGCCAAACCACCATGCTTGGTATAAAAATCCTGGGCTTGGAATAAATATCTTTTTTTGAAAAGAAAACGGTCTTTCCAATTAAACATAGCAGGGCCTACTTTTCTCCCTGTCCAATAACCGACTGCATTACCAAGTATGCCCACAAAGGAAATAAGACCAACCAATACAAACAAATCCACAAATTCATTCTGCACATGGCCCATTCCAATCAATTTTAAAAACTGATGTGCTAACCCAGGTTCGCCATTTTCCATTTTGTGTGCAAATATGCCTGCCACAAACAATAATGAATCACCTGGTAAAAAGAAACCGACAAACAAACCTGTTTCGGCAAACACAACTAATAATAATAACCAGAGTCCACCATTCTCCACATACCACTGAGGTTGTAATAACTGACTCCAGTGGAAACTATCCAATAAGTATATCAACTCCATCGCTTACTTTTTTAATTTTTTTGATTAATCAACAACGGCATCCGCTGCTTTTTCGTTAAAGGCCAATGCTTTTTCATCATCAAACTCACCTTCCCACCGGGCAATAACACAACTGGCTAAAGTATTACCAATTACATTCACTGAAGTTCTTGCCATGTCCATCAGTTCATCTATGCCATAAATAGCCATGATAGGCCAGAGTGGAAAATGGAAAGTGGCCGCTGTTGCAATTAATATTACCAATGAAGCTCTCGGTACTGCTGCTACTCCTTTACTCGTTACCATCAGGGTAAGACCAATCATTAATTGCTCACCAAATGATAAATCAATGCCTGCTGCCTGTGCTACAAAGACAGATGCCAGCGACAAATACAATGTTGTTCCATCTAGATTGAAAGTGTAACCAGTTGGAATAACAAACGAAACGATTTTTCTTGGCACACCAAATTTTTCCATATTCTCCAAAGCTTTTGGCAAAGCAGAATCAGAACTAGTGGTAGCGAATGCTATTGATACTGGCTCCCTTATCGCTTGTATAAATTTTCGTAGTGGAATTTTTGCCACCCAAATTGCGACGGGCAACAACACTAACAATATAAAAGCAATCAATGCGAGATACAAGGTGATAAGAAGCAAGGCAAGGTTTTTCAAAATGTCGACACCCAAATGCCCCACCGTAACGGCAATGGCAGCACCCACACCAAACGGCGCAAAGTACATGATGATATTGGTGAATTTGAACATAGTTTCCGAAAGGCTCTCCGCAAATTCCAGCATCGGCTTTTTCTTCTTTTCATTTAGCAATGCTAATGCAATGCCAAAAATGACGCTAAAGAAAACTATCGGCAGCACATTACCCTCGTATATTGATTTAATAATATTCTCCGGAAAAATATCAATGATATGGTCTTGCCATCCTTTTGCTGGCGCATCGGGCAATCTGTTTAATAGACCCTCCGGCACTTGCACACCAGCACTGTCTAAAACACCAATGACTTTTGCCTGCAATTGCCTTTCTGAAGATTTAGGAAGTTCCTTTAATAATTCCTGTGGAATACTAATTCCTTTTCCGGCACCTGTAATATTAATGGCGGTCAATCCAATGATTAATGCAATAGTGGTTACAATTTCAAAATACACCAACGACTTCCACCCCATTCTTCCCACTTGTTTCAAGTTGGCATGGCTGGCAATGCCTACCACCAATGTGGCAAAAAGCAACGGTGCCACAATTGTTTTTACTAATCGCAGGAATATTTTACTGAGAAAAGAAAGTTGTTGGGAAAAATCTTTGAAGTCAACACCTATTTCAATACCAATGGCCATGGAAACTAATATCCAGGTGGTCAGCGATTTTTTATAAATAGCAAACAGTACCAAACTGGCTACAAATGCCCACCGCATCGCCATTAAAGTCGGCTCAGAAAAAGTCGCCCACTTTTGCCCATGTATAAAATGGATAACAGCCACAACAGTAAAAAGCACAATGGCAAGCAGACCGGCTTTTCTTTTATTCATAATTATAGTCAGTAAGGTTTCAAAACTAAAGGTTTACAGCCAATCCCGAAAATACAATATCACGGATTAGGGGATTGGGATGGATAGACACGGATTTTATCCAACTAACTCAAATGAATCATATTCAATCCCGAAAATACAATATCACGGATTAAGGGATTGGAATGGACAACCGCGGATTTCTAATACAGATTGCCAAAATATAGACTTAGTTAGTTGCTATCGGAGGTAATCCGTTCAATCATTTCCAATCTCCCAATCCGTGATCGGCCGTTTATAATTCTTTTTCAACCTATTTACCGGAATTTAGTATTTTCCCATCCGCTTAAAACTACTGTCTCTCCAAAACCAACACCATGCCTGAACAACAAACGGGATTTAAACAATCTCTCGGTCTTTTTGATGCTACCATGATTGTGGCTGGCTCAATGATTGGCTCCGGAATTTTTATCGTTAGTGCCGACATTACCCGCAATGTGGGCAGTGCAGGTTGGTTAATTGCCGTGTGGGTTATTACCGGGTTTATGACCATCACCGCCGCCATGAGTTATGGTGAGTTGAGCGGCATGTATCCAAAGGCGGGCGGACAATACGTTTACCTGAAAGAAGCTTACAACCCATTGATGGGATTTTTATACGGCTGGAGTTTTTTCGCCGTAATACAAACCGCAACGATTGCTGCAGTTGGTGTTGCCTTTTCAAAATTCCTGGCTTACATGGTGCCGGAGCTGGGAAATAACTATTTTCTATTCGATGCCGGCATAATAAATGTTTATTCCGGGCAGTTGGTGGCGATTGTTATTATTTGCTTACTGACCTACGTAAATTCCAGGGGCGTTAAGGAAGGCAAATTCATTCAAACATTATTTACCTCTGCCAAGTTGCTGGCTTTATTTGGTTTGATACTATTTGGTTTCTTATTGGTAAAACATAGCTTTTGGGCAGAAAACTGGAGCACTGGTTTTAATGCCATGCATGTTGAAAAAGATGCTGCAGGCACTATTAATGGAGTTGGTATTGGTGGTGCGGCACTAATGGGGGCGATTGCTGCAGCTATGGTGGGTTCTATTTTTAGTAGTGATGCGTGGAATAATGTAACCTTTATTGCCGGTGAAATGAAAAACCCAAAGCGAAATGTTGGTTTGAGTTTATTTCTTGGAACACTAATAGTTACCATCATTTATGTGGCTGCCAACCTTATGTATTTAAATGTATTGCCATTAAACGAATTGGCATTTGCAAAAGATGACCGGGTGGCTGTGGCGGCGGCCAATACCATATTCCCTGACTTTGGTACCTATATGATTGCGGCATTAATAATGGTTTCTACGTTTGGCTGTAATAACGGATTGATACTGGCTGGT
>JANORJ010000286.1:0-2469 GCA_031415255.1 Chitinophagaceae bacterium
ATTTGCTTTTGCATCTGTTATTGAAGTAATACCAACGGCACTCAATTCATTTAACCCTTTACTTAAACCCTGGTACCAGGACTCATTGCCCACAATAGGGACTAACTTGCCAACTAACGCAAAGGCTTCACCCGAAAGATATCCGGGTGCTTCGCCGGTTTTTGGATCCCGGTCTATCACGCCACCATCCGGATTGGGTGTAGTTTTAGTAATGCCTGCCATTTCGAGGGCCTTACTGTTTGCAGTAACATTGTGACCGCTTTCGGCTACAAGCAACACCGGTATATCTTTAACTACTGCGTCAATAACTTCTTTGTACATTTTACCATTGGGAAACATGGCATGACCCCACTGTTTACCCCGGATAGCCTTCAGCTGCGGGTGCTTTGCCACATAAGCTTTAAGTGAGGCCTGCATTTCTTCTTTGGTGGCCGTAGATGAAAAATCGAGTTGACCGTCAATTGAAAATGCGTATTTATAAGATGTATGCACATGAGCATCATAAATACCGGGCATTACAAACTTGCCGGCAAGGTCAATCACTTCAGTTTTATCTCCAATAAATTTTTCAATATCTGTATTGGTGCCCACTTTTATAAACTTCCCGTTTTTTATAGCAACAGCTTCTACCCATTCCTGTTTTTCATTTACGGTATATATTTTACCGTTTTTATAAACGGTGTCGGCAGTTTCTTTTTTTGCTGTATTGCATGAAAAGAAAATAGCTGTTGCTATAAAGGCAACTAGTATTTGATTTTTTAGTTTCATGATCCTTACTTTTTATAAACCAATTTGCCTTCTTTGATTGTTTCCCATCAGACACTTCAATACATTTTATTCACTTTATACTATTTTTATAAATTAGCCCGTCTTTCACGATCAAAATAAAATTCTTTTCAGGGTTGGTTACTACATTTAAATCTTTAAGCGGATTACCGTCTACCAAAATCATATCAGCATAGGCTCCTTCTTCTATTACACCTAACTTTTTAGGATGAGGATTACGTGGCCCACTCATGGCAAGTAATTCCGCATTGGTGGAAGTGGCCATTTTTAATATTTCGAAAGCGGTGTACCAGCGCAATAATTTTATAAGATCACCACCTCTGTTTGCTGAGTGCACTGGCTGAAATAAACAATCAGTTCCAAATGCAGTTTTAATATTGTACTTTTTTGCAAGCAGGTACGCGCTGTCAGTACCCCGCATCATGGTTTGTTGTTTGATACGGTTTGGGGAACCTTCTGCATAAGCGCTTTCGCCTTCATCTAAAAAAGGCTGTAGGCTTAACCATGCTTTTTTATCAGCAACCATTTTTGCAGTTGCTTCGTCAATAAGCTGTGCATGGTCTATGCAGCGCACACCTGCACGCAACGCAGTTTGTATGGCCCTTGGCGTGTATGCATGCACGGTAACATAAGTGCCCCAGTTTTCAGCGGCATCAACTGCGGCTTTCATTTCTGCTTCTGTAAACTGGGATACATCCAGCGGATCGTATGTAGAAGAAACGCCACCGCCTGCTGCCAGTTTTATTTGTGTAGCACCAAGGCGAAGTTGTTCCCTTACCCGTTTCAATACTTCATCTGCACCATCAGCTATTACGCCGAAATTATTACGCTCCGTAAAATCCAGGCTTGCAGCTATATCTCTCGGAACAGCATTGGGCAAAAGAAAATCACCATGCCCGCCAGTTTGTGAAATCATTGCACCGGAAGGATAAATGCGTGGCCCGATAATTAAACCCCTGTCTATTGCTTTTTGTAAACCAACTGCAGGGCCTGCTAAATCCCTGAATGTTGTAAAGCCCTGCATCAGGTCTTTCTCCGCAGATTTTATTGCATTTACCGTGATGTATTCAATATCACTATTCATTAACTCCATTAGTCCTACCGATTCCATCATGATATGCGTATGTGCATCAATAAGGCCGGGCATTAAAAATCTCCCCTTTCCATCAATGGTAGTTACATCCGTACTCATGATGGTAATGATTGGTGTAGTAGAAATTTTATTAATCAAATTACCAACGATCAACACATTACCAGTAATAGTTTTTTCATCCTTCCCATTAAAAATCTGTACGTTGTTAATGAGGATTGTTTTCTGTGCTGTTGCGTACAATGCGGAGCAAAAGAGTATAGTTGCGAGAATTCTTTTCATTTGGTTTGATTTATTTTTTATAAACCGATTTGCCTTCTTTGATTGTTTCAAGCACTACGATATCTTTTATTTTCATTTTATCTACTTTCAGAGGATTTTGATCTAAAATAACCAAATCACCTAATTTTCCTGCCTTTAGTGATCCTTTTGTTTTATCTTCAAAATGCTGATAAGCTCCCCAAATGGTAATAGATTGTAAGGCTTCGTATGGAGTAAGTCGTTCCTCTGCACCAATAACGGCACCACTTCTTGAAACACGATTTACGGTTGTCCACATAATCATCATCAGGTTGGGTAGTGCTACCGGTGCA
>JANORJ010000287.1:0-2480 GCA_031415255.1 Chitinophagaceae bacterium
TAAGTTTTGATAATGGTGCTACTTTTCAGCAATGGAAAAATGGTTACCCATCTGTTTCTACTTATGATTTAGCCATACAGGAAAGAGAAGCTGATCTCGCCATTGCCACATTTGGAAGAGCACTTTGGATAATGGATGACATTCGTCCGTTAAGAAAAGTAGCGGCAGCCAATGGTGCTGTTACAAAAAAACTAACGGTGTTTGCTTCACCCGATGCTTACCAGGCACAATACCGTGCTGCTCCCGGATATGAGTGGAGTACCATGGGTTTGTATGATGCGCCCAACAGAAGCCGTGGCGCTGCTGTTTCATTTTTTGTAAACAATATGACAGATGTAAAAGGAAAATTAGATAGTGCTGTTGTAAAAATTTACAATGATAAAAATGAAAACATCCGCAACTTGAAATGGAAAACGGATAGTGGTTTTAATCGTCAGTACTGGGGCATGGAAGAAAAAGGATTTCGTCAACCAGGTTCGCCCAAACCAAAACCCGGAGCACCCGAGCCAGTAAGCTTTATTGTATTGCCCGGCACTTATAAAGTTGTCATTACATTAAACAAAGAATCTGACTCTACTTACATAAAAGTATATGATGATCCACGGCTTGGCAACCGCAACGATGTAAAGCTGGCGCAAAGAAACCTGTATGATCGTTTGCGAAAAAGCACTGATAAGTTAACCGAAGCAATGGATCGCCTTACAGAAAGTGAAGATGTATGCACTAAGATTACAGCACAACTAAAAGACCTGGATGGAAAAGATGCTGACTCCCTTCGCAAAACAACTAAAGCCATGCAGGATAGCCTCAAAGGCATCCGTGAATTTATAAGCGGAAAAATTTCTGACAAACAAGGCATCAACCGTGATGCTGGTGCAACTGTTGTGAGAGCTTACCAGATAGCCGCACAATACATTGGTTCTAAAAATGTGGTTCCCGGCGCTCAAGAAGAAAAGATGGTACAGAATGCAGAGATGAAGATTGGGCAAGCTTTGTTGCGCATCAATAATTTTTTTACTGGCAAATGGACAGCTTACCGCCAGCAGGTAGAAGGAACGAAGTTGAATTTATTTAAAGAGTATAAACCGATTGAATAAATAGATCTCCCACAAAGACACTAAGAGCACAAATAAAATTGTGTACTCTTTAATAAACTCTTTGCGTTCTTTGTGCCTTTATGGGAAACTAAACTTTTCTTTATGATGAAAATGAACGCAGGCATCTGGGTTGGAATCATCGGTGGCATTGTTGGTTTGCTGGTAGGTGTTGGTGCAGTTGTGAGTACCGGCGGTTCTATGGGAATCTATATGGGAATGGGAATGTTGGCACTTTTCGGCGGTATGTTTTATTTATTCTATCGCCTCTTTTTCAAACCGATGATCAATGCCAGCCGTTTGCAAAAAACTGGGTTGCCCGGCAAAGCCCGGATTCTCGAAGTAAAAGATACCGGTATTACTATCAACAATAACCCACAAGTAAAACTGACACTTGAAGTAAAAAATAATTTTGGTCAAAAATATACAACGCAATGCCGTGTGCTGGTATCAAGAATAAATCCCAATGCCTACATGCCCGGTATGGAACTGCCGGTAAAGATTGACCCAAAGAACGAAATGAATGTAGTGATTGATTTTAGTGGCGGCAATCAATCTGCTTCTACCATTCCTGCACATACCAATCCGGATGCGATGAAAGTGGAGTTGGAACAAATACAGAAAGACAATGAAGCTATACTTGTTTCTGGCAAACCAGCGAGAGCCATTATAAAAAAAATAACCCTGTTGGGTGTAAATGTAAACGATAATAATCCGTATGTAGAATTAGAACTGGAAGTACTGCCTGATATAATGCCTGCCTTTCCCGGTAAAGCCAAAAGGGTGATTGCAGAAGCTTCTTTAGCTAAGTACCAGCCGGGTTGCACCGTGTTTGTAAAATATGATTTGTATGATAATAGTAAAGTGGTGGTGGGGCATTCATAAATTACGATCCCATTTTATACTTTTCGCCTGCAAAAGTTTGAAAAAATAAAGTTATAGCAGCAATAAAACGAGATCCCCCCCTTACCAAAAGGTAGAATAACATACTCATACTATAACAGGAATTTCTTTCACATCATCATCCCTTTCTATTTTTTATCGCCTGACAATCAATCTAGAGCACACTTAAAAAAAACACTTCCTTGTTATGGCACGGTCTTCGTTTATCAGTTAGTACAACAAAAAGTATATTTTATGAAAAAGATTATTCTTTATGCAGCTATCCTTTTCTCTGTCGCAGCTTTTAATAATACGTCGGCACAGGTTCGTGTCAATGTAAATATGAATGTCGGATCTCAGCCCGATTGGGGACCCGTTGGATATGATCGTGTAGACTATTACTATTTACCCGATATTGAAACCTATTATTATGTTCCCAATAAAAAATTTGTTCACTTAAACCCAGCCGGCAAATGGGTGTACTCTAATGGTTTACCACATGCA